>CAZVKD010000049.1:0-263 GCA_964627675.1 uncultured Gemmatimonadaceae bacterium | reverse complement strand
CTGGAGGCGGGCTGGACGTTCTGCATCACCTGCGGGCATCGCTCGCGCCCCGAAACCCGGTGACCCGAGCGCGCCCGGTCGCCCTCGCCCCGCTCATGGTCGCCGGTGCGGCGCCCGCCGGTGGGCCCCTCCGGAACCCGGGACCGCCATGACTGCCCGGCAACGCACGACGTTCAATGTCGCCGTCATCGGCGGCGACGGCATTGGCCCCGAGGTGGTGGAGGCGGCCATGCCGGTCATCGAGCGCGCCGCCGATCTCGCGG
>CAZVKD010000048.1:0-13340 GCA_964627675.1 uncultured Gemmatimonadaceae bacterium | reverse complement strand
CGTCGCCGTGCAGCCCTGCCCGCGCTGCGGCGACCCGCGACGCCCCCACCGCGTCTGCCCCAACTGCGGGTACTACGCGGGCGAGCAGAAGGTGGAGGTGGGGGACGTCACGGCGTGATTCGCATCGCCCTGGATGCCATGGGAGGAGACAACGCCCCCGACGTTGAGGTCGAGGGCACCCTTCAGGCGTTAGCGGAAAACACGCCCGGGAGTTTTCAGGTGACGTTGGTGGGCCGGCGCGCCGAGATCGAGGAGTCGCTCGCGCGCCACGGCCAGCCGGCGGACCGCGTTCCCATCGTGGACGCCCCCGAGGTCGTCGGCATGGGCGAGAAGCCGCTCGCGGCGGTGCGGGGCAAACCCAGGTCGTCCATCGCCGTGGGACTCGGCCTGCAAAAACGTGGGGAAGCGGACGCCTTCATCTCTGCGGGGAACACCGGCGCCGTGATGGCGGCAAGCACGTTGCTGCTCGGCCTGCATGCCGGTGTGGAACGCCCCGCCATCGGCGCGCTCTTTCCCACCAGCGGAAAACCGGTGCTGGTGATAGACGCCGGGGCGAATGTGGACTGCAGTGCGCGCGAGCTGTTTGGGTTCGCGCACATCGGCGCGGTGTACGCCCGAGACGTCCTGGGTCGTCCGGACCCCGTCGTCGGGCTGTTGAACATCGGCGAGGAAGATGAGAAGGGCAATGCCGCCGCCAAGGAGGCCCACGCCATGCTCAAGGGCGGCCAATGGTTCCACTTCGCCGGCAACGTGGAAGGGCGCGACATCCTCCGGGCCGAGTGCGACGTGATCGTGTGTGACGGGTTCGTGGGAAACATCGTGCTCAAGTTCTACGAGTCGGTTGCCCGACTGTTCCGCGGCCTGATGGAACGCGAGATGGAGCCTGCCGTGCTGGAGAGTCCGGGCACGCGACGGGTGTTCAAGGTGCTGGATTACTCGGAATACGGGGGAGCCCCGCTGCTCGGCATTCGCGGCGTGGCGATCATCTGTCATGGATCGAGCCCGCCCAACGCCATCAAGAACGCCATCCGCGTGGCCGCGCAGTCGGTGCGCAGCCACCTGAGCCAGCACATCGGCGCCGAGTTCGCCGGCGACGGGGCCGCCGCGTGAAGCGACCGCTGGTCGAGCTCGTCGGCACCGGCCGCTACACACCCCAGAAGGTGCTGACCAACGCGGATTTCGAGCGCATGGTGGATACCTCCGACGAGTGGATCGTCGAGCGCACCGGCATTCGCGAGCGTCACATCGCTGGCTCGCACGAGACCGTGGCCGCCATGTCCCGGGCGGCCGCTGAGCAGGTGCTGGCGCAGGCGGGCCTCTCCCCCCTCGACATTGACGCGATCGTGATGGGGACGGCGTCGCCGGATCGCCTGCTGCCGTCGTCAGCCTGCGACCTGCAAGCGCTGCTCGGAGCGGAGAATGCGGCGGCGTTCGACGTCCAGGCCGCCTGTTCGGGGTTCCTCTACGGGCTCACCGTGGCCGAAGGCCTGGTCACCGCCGGGTCCGCCCGGCACGTGCTGGTCGTGGGGGCCGAACGGCTGTCCACGATTACCGACTACACGGATCGTTCCACCTGCATTCTCTTCGGGGATGGCGCGGGCGCCACGCTGGTCCGCGCCGCCTCGGACGGTCGCCGCGGTATCCTGTCGGCCTACCTCAAGACGGACGGGCGGCTCGCCGAGCTGCTGTACCGACCGGGCGGCGGCGGGTGTCATCCGCCCGATGCGCGGCTGCTTGCCGAACGGACCTACTACATCAAGATGGCGGGGCGTGAGGTGTTCAAGGCCGCGGTCCGGTCCATGGCGGATGCCTGCGACCAAGCCCTCGCGCAGGCAGGCCTTACGAGCCGCGACGTGGATGTGATGATTCCCCATCAGGCCAACATTCGCATCATCGAGGCCACGGCGAAACACGCCGGCATGCCCATGGACAAGGTGTACGTCAACATCGATCGCTACGGCAACACGTCGGCGGCCTCGATTCCCATCGCCCTCGACGAGTGTGTGCGCGACGGGCGGATCCAACCCGGCGCGATTGTCTTGATGGTTGCCTTCGGCGGCGGATTCACCTGGGCCAGCATGGTCGTGCGGTGGTGAATGCCGTGCTGCTGTGTCCTGGGCAAGGGGCACAGCGGGTCGGCATGGGGAAGGACCTCGCGGAGCGATTCCCGGCGGCGCGCCAGCTCTTCCAGGAAGCGGACGAGGCCCTGGGGTTCTCGCTCACGCGCTTGATGTGGGATGGGCCCGAGGCCGATCTCACGCTGACCCACAACGCCCAGCCCGCGATCCTGGCGCATACGCTGGCTGTCCACGCCGTGATCAGGGGGAAGATGGACCTCCGGGCCGCCGCCGGGCATTCCTTGGGCGAGTACTCGGCCTACACCGCCGCGGGCTCGCTGAGTCTGTCCGACGCGGCGCGGTTGGTCCGCCGCCGCGGGGAGCTGATGCTGCGAGCGGGCGGCGGACGGCCGGGGGCGATGGCGGCCGTGCTTGGCATGGCCACGGACGCCGTGGTGCAACTCTGTCGCGAGGCGAGCCAGGGGGGCGCCGTGGCGGTGGCGGCCAACCTGAATGCCCCCGACCAGACGGTGATCTCCGGCGACCCCGAGGCTGTCGAGCGCGCCGCGTCGCTGTGTAAGACTGCTGGTGCCAAACGAGTGCTCCCCCTCAGAGTCAGCGGGGCGTTTCACTCGCCGCTGATGCAACCGGCGGAGGATGGCCTGCGGGCGGTGCTCGATGCTGTGGCGTTTGCCGACCCGGCATGCCCGGTGGTCGCCAACGCGAGTGCCGAGCCCGTCAAGACGGCTCGGGAAGCCCGGGAGTATCTCGCTCGCCAGTTGACGGCCCCCGTACGCTGGGTGGAGTGCATGCGGGTGGCGGCGGCACTGGCGCCCGGGGCCACGTTCGTCGAGGCCGGCCCGGGTAATGTGCTCACCGGACTGCTGAAGCGGATTCTGCCGGATGCTCAGGCCATCGCGATTGGATCCGCCGACGAAGCCACCCGGTTTCTGGAGGCAGCGTGATGGGGACCATATCCCTCGGCGGCAAGGTGGCGCTCGTCACCGGCGGCTCGCGCGGCATCGGCAGGGCCGTGGCCGAGCGACTGGGCGGGGCCGGGGCGGCGGTCGCCATCCTGGGCCGCGACGAAGCCCGGGCGCGTGAGGCTGCGGCGCGACTTGCCTCGGCGGGTCGAGCGATGGCCGTCACTGCCGACGTCGCTGACGCGACCCAGGTGGAGCGCGCCGTGGAGGCGGTCGAGCGTGAACTCGGCCCGATTGATATCCTGGTGAACAACGCGGGGCTGACGCGGGATGGCATCCTCGTGCGGATGAGCGAGGCAGACTGGGATGCCGTGCTGGACGCCAATCTCAAAGGGGCGTTCACCGCGACGAAGCTCGTGACCCGCGGCATGATGAAGCGGCGCTACGGCCGGGTCATTAACATCACCAGTGTCGTGGGCCTGACGGGCAACAAGGGCCAGGCCAACTATGCCGCCTCCAAGGCCGGGTTGATCGGTTTCACCAAGGCCGTGGCGAAGGAGCTGGCGTCGCGCAACGTGTTGGTCAACGCGGTGGCGCCCGGCTTCATTGACACCGACATGACGAAGGCCCTGCCTGAAGCGGCGCGCGCGGCGCTGGAAGAGCGGATCCCGCTCGGCCGGCTGGGCGATCCCGGTGACGTCGCCGCCGCAGTGCTCTTTCTCGCCTCAGACATGGCCGGCTACATTACCGGCCACGTGCTGGTCGTTGACGGCGGCATGATCATGTGAAACCCACCACCACCCTGCGAGGACGGTCATGAGCAGTCTCGAGGACAAGGTCAAAGACATTATCGTCGAGGAGCTGGGCGTCGAGCGCGAGAAGCTCACCGATTCCGCGAGCTTCATGGAGGACCTTGGGGCCGACAGCCTCGACACGGTCGAGCTGGTCATGGCGTTCGAGAAGGAGTTCGACATTGACATCCCGGATGAGGAGGCGGAGAAGCTCCGGACCGTCGGCGACGCCATGAAGTACCTGCACGAGAAGATCGGGAAATAGCGCTTGCCCAGGCGGGTGGTCGTCACGGGCCTGGGGATGGTGTCGCCTTTGGGCTTGTCCGTCGCGGAGACCTGGGAAGGGTTGCTGGCCGGGAGGTCCGGGGCGGCGCCGATCCAGCGGTTCGACCCATCCAATCTGGACGTCCGCTTCGGGTGCGAGGTCAAGAACTTCGATCCGCTGAAGTACGTGGATCGAAAGGAGGCGAAGCGGTACGACCTGTTTCTCCAGTATGCCATCGCGGCGGCGGACCAGGCCGTGGCGGACGCGGGCCTCGATGGGGCGGGGACGCACGCCGAGCGGACCGGTGTCATTGTGGGGAGTGGCATCGGCGGGATCATGACGTTCGAGGACCAGTGCAAGCTGTTCCTCACGCATGGTCCCAACCGCGTGTCCCCGTTCTTCGTGCCGATGTTCATTCCCGATATCGCGGCGGGCGTGATCTCGATTCGCCTGGGCGCCAAGGGCCCGAACTTCTGCACCGTCTCGGCCTGTGCGTCATCCGCGCACGCGCTGGGGGAGTCGTTCCGGTTGATCCAGGCTGGAGAAGCGGATCTGATGGTGACGGGGGGCGCCGAGGCCGCCATCACGCCGCTCGCCATCGCCGGATTCTCGAACATGAAGGCGCTCTCCACCCGCAACGACACGCCGCAGCGCGCGTCGCGGCCGTTCGACCGGGAGCGGGACGGGTTCGTGATGGGTGACGGCGCCGCAATCATCGTCCTCGAGGCCCTGGAACACGCCACGGCCCGCGGCGCGCGCATCTACGGGGAGCTGGTGGGCTACGGTATGAGCGCCGATGCGTATCACATCACGCAACCTGCCCCGGGCGGCGAGGGAGCCAGGCGGGCCATGCTCGAGTGTCTGCGAGACGCGAAGCTCTCACCCGCCGACATTGACTGCATCAATACCCACGGGACCTCGACGCCGCACGGCGATGTCGCCGAGGTGCAGGCGATCAAGGATGTCTTCGGCGATCACGCCCGCAGGCTGGTGGCGAACTCCACCAAGTCCATGACCGGTCACCTGTTGGGAGCGGCGGGCGGGCTCGAGTTTGCCATCTGCGTGCTGTCCGTGGTACACGGGGAGATCCCCCCGACCATCAACCAGGAGCACCCCGATCCGGAGTGTGACCTGAACTGCGCGCCGAACGTCAAGGTCCAGCGGCGCGTGGACGTCGCGTTGTCGAACTCCTTCGGGTTCGGGGGTCACAACGTCACCCTCGCGGTCCGGCGCTTCGAGGCCTGACCGTGCCCCTGCCGGTGAGCGATCCGCGGCTCGCGCCGATTGCGCTCAAGGTCGAAACGGGCGAGCGGTTGTCCTGCGACGACGCCGCCGTCCTGTTCGAGACCTCCGATCTCCTTGGACTCGGGGCCATGGCGGATTACGCCAATCGTCGCCGGAACGGGGACCGGGTGTTCTTCGCGGCCAACCAGCACATCAACCCCACCAACGTGTGCGTGTTGCGCCACACGTGCGTCTTCTGCTCCTTCGCGCGGACCGCCAAGGAAGAGGGCGCGTATACGCGTTCGCTGGAGGAGGTGTTTGCCGAGGCCGAGGCCGCGGCCGACAACCCCACGCGCGAGTTTCACATCGTGGGTGGGCTGCACCCGAAGCTTCGACTGTCGTACTACGCCGATCTCATCCGCGGGCTGAAGGCGCGCCATCCCAATGTCTGCATCAAGGCGCTGACGGCGGTGGAAATCGCGCATTTGGCTCGGATCGAGAAAACCACCACCCGCCGCGTCCTGCAGGAGCTGAAAGCGGCGGGGCTCGACACGCTGCCTGGTGGGGGCGCGGAGGTGTTCGGCTCGGCGGTGCGTGCCACCATTGCGGATCGGAAGCTCGTGGCCGAGGACTGGTTGCGCGTGCACCGCGAAGCGCATGAGCTCGACATCCCCAGCAACTGCACCATGCTCTACGGTCACGTGGAGACCCTGCGGGACCGGGTGGAGCACCTAGCGATGCTCCGGGACCTCCAGGACGATACCGGAGGGTTCTTGACGTACATCCCGCTGGCCTATCACCCGGACCACAACGTGCTGGGTCGCGAGCTGGGCCGCGAGGGGACCGCCACGACCGGGGTGGACGACTTGAAGAACGTGGCGGCGGGACGGCTGTTTCTGGACAACGTCGCGCACGTGAAGACCCACTGGCCCATGGTGACGCCGTTCCTGTCGCAGATCGCCCTGCATTTCGGATGCGACGACGTGGAGGGGACAGTGGTGTACGAACGCGTGTACCACGACGCCGGCGCACACACGCCCATGATGCTCACCTACGGCGACGTCGTGCGGCTGATCCGCGGGGCGGGCAAGGAGCCGGTGGAGCGAGACTCCTTCTACCGGCCGGTGCGGCAGTTCGCCCCGGACGACCCGATCTTCAGGCCCGTGGCAACGCCGCGCCGGCCGCCGTCACCGGCGGGCGAGCTGGTGCAGCTCGTGGGAACAGGACGGGCCTGATGCGGCTCGGTCGCATTGCCTACGTGAACTGCTATCCCGTCTACGGGGCCATTGATCGCGGCATCGTTCGGGTTCCCGCCGAGCTGGTGACGGGTACACCGGCCGAGCTGAACGATCTGCTCGCCGCCGGCGAGCTGGACCTGTCGGTCGTGTCGGCGGTCGAGTACGCCAGGAACGCCGCCGCCTATTACCTGCTGCCCGAACTCGCCATCTCGTGCGACGGGCCCGTGCGGAGCGTGGCGTTGTTCTCGCGTCGCGAGGCGCGGGACCTCGATGGCGCGACCATCCTGCTGTCGGCGGCCTCGCGCACGTCGGTCCACCTGCTGGAGCTGCTGTGCCACGACGTCTGGGCCGTACGGCCGCGATTCGCCGAGGCGCGGGCCGAAGCGGCGGATCTGGAGTCGCTGGCCGGCTTGCCCCACGATGCCGTGCTGGTGATCGGTGACGCGGCGCTGCTGCTCGCCGCCCAGCGTCGCTACGCTCACCAGTACGACCTCGGTGCGGCGTGGCACGCATGGACCGGGCTCCCGTTCGTGTTCGCCGTCTGGGCCGCGCGGCGCGAGGCGAACCGGGCCCGGGTGGAGGCGGTGCATCGCGGGCTGCTCGACTCCCGCCGGTGGGGCCTGGCGCACGTGGATCAGCTCGCTGCCGATGCGGCTGCCGCCACGGGGATCTCGGTGGCGACATGCAGGGAGTATCTGAAGGGGCTGGACTACGCCTTCACGTATCGGCATCTGGAGGGCCTGTCGAGTTTCCTCCGGCGGCTGGCGGCCCGGGGGACCGTGCGTGAGGGGACCATGGCGTTCTTGAGCGTGGCGTAGATGGGGTCACCGCTCGAGCACCAGGAATTCGGATGGACGCAGCGCGCCAGCCCATGCCTCCATCGCCGCGTCCCGAGCCGAGGTTGCCCGCCGGCGGCGACCGGCAAGTGGCGAGTGGTTGATGGGCCAAACCCGCGATGATTGATCGTTCATCGGCTGAGTTTCGTTCGTTCCTCGAGCTCTACGACAAGGCTCCGCTCCTCGAGCTCGGTCTTTTGGCCGACGCTCGCCGGCGCGAGCTGCACCCCGAGGGCGTCGTCACCTACATCGTTGACCGCAACATCAACTACACCAACGTGTGCGTGGCCGACTGCAAGTTCTGCGCGTTCTACCGGCGCCCCAAGCACGCCGAAGGGTACGTGCTGTCATTCGAGGAGATCGGGCGGAAGATTGACGAAGCCAAGCGGCTGGGCGCGGTGCAGATCCTCATTCAGGGCGGCCACAATCCGTATATCCCGTTCGAGTGGTACCTGGACCTCATGCGGTACGTGAAGCGGCATCACCCGATCCACATCCATGGGTTTTCCCCGTCCGAAGTGGACTTCTTCGCGACCCGCTTCCGCCTGGAGGCTCGTGAGGTCATCCGCGAGCTTCAGGCGGCCGGGCTCGATTCGGTTCCGGGCGGCGGCGGAGAGATCCTGGTGCAAGAGGTGCGCGACCGCGTGGCCAAGAAGAAGGCGGGCGCCGATCGCTGGCTCGAGATCATGGAGATCGCGCACGGGCTGGGCATGAAGACGTCCGTGACGATGATGTACGGGTTGGGCGAGTCGCTGGGCGATCGCATCGAGCACCTGATGCGCGTGCGAGAGGTGCAGGCGCGCACCGGCGGGTTCACGGCGTTCATCACGTGGCCGCTCCAGCCCGAGCGCACCGAGATGCAGGACACGCCAAAGACGGATGCCGTTACCTATCTCCGCACGGTGGCGATCGCCCGGCTGGTGCTGGACAACGTTCCGAATCTTCAGGCCTCCTGGGTGACGATGGGTCTCAAGGTCGGCCAGATCTCGCTCCGGTTCGGCTGCAACGACTTCGGATCTCTGATGATCGAAGAGAACGTGGTCTCGGCCGCCGGCACGACGCACCGCACCACGATCGAGGACATGCGCCGGCACATCGTGGACGCGGGGTTCAAGGCGGCGAGGCGACGGCAAGACTACTCCATTCTCCCCGATGACATGGCGGCATAGGAGCGACGAGGACACCAGGCCGGCGTGAGGAACGGAGGACGCGATGGCGAAGCAGGTGCTTGTTGTGGTGGGGTCCGAGAGCGATCGCGAGCGCGTGGCGCCTGCCTTCGAGGTGCTCGAGCAGGCCGGCGTCGCGTCCGACTTCGTCGTCGCTTCGGCGCATCGGGATCCGGACAAGACGGCGGAGCTTGCCAAGAACGCCAGGCAGTCCGGCTATCGGGTGATCATCGCCGCCGCGGGATTGGCCGCCGCCCTCCCCGGCGTGATGGCGGCGCATTCAGACCTGCCGGTCATTGGATTGCCGCTGGACGTGGGACCCCTGCGAGGGGTGGACGCCCTGTACGCCACGGTGCAGTTACCCAGTGGCTGCCCCGTCGGCACCGTGGGCATCGGCAACGCCAAGAACGCCGCGCACCTCGCGATTCGTATCCTCAAGGCCTGACGGGCCGACGCCGGCACCCCGTCACGGCGCCATGCACACCGCCCGGCGCACCTCCTCGTTCACCGAATCCGTGATTCGCGGCATGACGCGCCTGGCCGCGGAACACGGCGCCATCAACCTGGCCCAGGGATTCCCCAACTTCGCCGCCCCGGACGTGCTGAAAGACGCCGCGATCGAGGCCATCCGGGGTGACGTGAACCAGTACGCCATCACCTGGGGTGCCAAGCGGCTGCGCGATGCGCTGGCCCGCAAGTATCAGGAGTGGTATGGCCTGGACGTGGATCCGGAGACCGAGATCACGATCACCTGCGGCGCGACCGAAGCAATGGCGTCGGTCATGCTGGCCATCGTGGATCCCGGCGACGAAGTGATCGTGTTCGAGCCCTATTACGAGAACTACGGGCCCGACACGATCCTGTGCGGCGCCAGGCCGGTCTACGTCCCCATCGCCACGACGGGGTCGCTGGACCTCGACCGCCTGGCCGCGGCGTTCTCCAACCGCACCCGGGCGATCATCGTGAACACGCCCAACAACCCCACGGGCCGCGTGCTGTCGCGTGACGAACTGCAGGGCATCGGGGCGCTCTGCCAGCGCTACGGCGCCTACGCGGTGACGGACGAAATCTACGAGCACATCTACTACGAGGGAACGCACATCCCGATCGCCACGCTCGACGGCATGCGCGAACGCACCATCACCACGAGCGGCGCGTCCAAAACGTTCTCCGTGACGGGATGGCGCGTGGGCACGATCGTGGCCCCGCCCGAGGTGACCGCGGCGATCCGCAAGGTGCATGATTTCCTCACTGTGGGCGCGCCCGCGCCGCTGCAAGAGGGCGTGGCCGCCGGGCTCGAACGACTCCGGCGCGACTACTACACCACGCTGGCCTCCGACTACCGCGAGCGCCGGGACGTCGTGTGCGACGGCCTCCGGGCGGCGGGATTCTCCTGCACCCCGCCCCAGGGGGCCTACTACGTGCTGGCGGACTTCTCGGCGCTGTCCGACCTGCCGGACGACGAGTTCTCGTTCTGGCTGACCCGCGAGATCGGCGTGGCGCCGGTGCCGGGCTCGAGCTTCTTCAGCCAGCCGGCGCTCGGCCGCACAGTCGTCCGGTTCGCGTTCTGCAAGACCATGGACCTGCTCGAGGAAGCGTGCCGGCGGCTGAAACGCCTGCGCTGAGGAGGGTCGGCGGCCGCGGCCGGACCGCCGCCACGGCTCTTGCTGCCGGTCCGGCGCCGCCCCTATCATGCCGTCCGTGACCACGCGCTTCGGATTGGGCTACGACTCCCACAGATTCGGGGCCGCACGGCCGCTGATCCTGGGCGGCGTCACGATCGAGCACACGAGCGGCCTGGTGGGGCACTCCGACGGCGACGCGGTCGCTCACGCCGTGACCGACGCGATCCTGGGTGCCGCCGCGATGGGAGACATCGGCCGGCTGTTCCCCGATACCGACCCCCAGTGGAAGGGCGCCGATTCGCTGCGACTCCTGGCCGACGCCCGGCGGCGCGTGGTCGCGGGCGGGTTCAGGGTCGTGAACCTGGACGTCACGGTCGTGACCGAAGCCCCTCGGCTTTCGGGATACGTGGACCGGATTCGCGCCAACCTCGCGGCGGCCCTCGACGTGCCCCCCGGCGCCGTGTCCGTCAAAGCGAAGACCAACGAAGGCCTGGACGACATCGGCCAGGGCCGGGGTCTCCAGGTCTTTGCCGTCGCGTCGCTGGCCGAGGCCTGAGCTGCTCGAGGACCTGCTGCACCAGATCCTGTCTCTTCCCCCGGGCGCCGTGTACACGGTGATCGGGATCCTGGCAGCCATCGAGAACGTGTTTCCGCCGGTGCCGGCCGACACCGCCGTGGCCCTGGGGGCCTTCCTCTCGCAAGCCGGGACGGTATCGGCGCAATCCGTCTTCTGGGTCACCTGGACCGCGAACGTTCTCACGGCCACCTCCGTGTACCTCGCCGGCCGCGTCTTGGGCCGCCCGTTCTTCAAGGGGCGACTGGGCCGGCGGCTGCTCAACGAGAAACGACTCCAGCGACTGGACGACCTGTATCATCGCCACGGATCGTGGGGCATCTTCGTGTCGCGCTTCGTTCCCGGCGTCCGCGCGGTGGTGCCCCCCTTTGCCGGCGTGGCGCATCTCCCCTTCTGGCGCGCGGTGCCGCCAATGGCGCTGGCGTCGGGGATCTGGTACGCGGTCCTGACCTTTGTCGCGGCCCGGGCGGCACGATCGCTGGATGACGTGCTCCAGTTGCTCCGGCGCTTGAACTGGACGTTCGCGGCCGTGGGCGCGGGCCTGCTGCTACTTGCGGTGACGATCCTCCTGCTGCGACGCGCCCGGCGTAACGCCACCGGCGGATGACCCCGGACGATCGGGAGCGCGCCTTCTTTCTCGAGGGCTTCGCCGACTACCTCAACCTCGAGGCCGGCAGCAGCCGGCACACGCTGGACGCCTACGTTCGCGACGTGCGGCGGCTCGTCACCTTCGCCGCCGCGCGAGACCGCGCGACCCCGGACGCCGTCACCGCCGCTGACCTGCGCGATCTGGTGTATCACCTCAAAGATCTCGGGCTTTCCCCGACGAGCATTCGCCGCGAGATCTCGGCGCTCCGAACGTATTATCGCTTTCTCGCCGGGGAGGGGCATGTTGCCCACGACCCCAGTGCCCGACTGGAGCTCCCCAAGGCGTGGCGCCGCCTCCCGACCGTCCTGACCGTGGACGAGGTGGAGGCCCTGCTTGGCGCGCCGAGTGCCGACGAGCCGCTGGGCTGGCGAGACCGCGCGCTGCTCGAGGTGGCCTACGGCACCGGCGTGCGCGTCTCGGAGCTGGTCGGTCTGGAGGTGGCCGATATCTGGTTCAACGAAGCGCTGGTGCGGGTTCGGGGGAAGGGCGGCAAGGAACGCCTCGTCCCCATCGGGCGCCGCGCCTTGGGTGCAGCCGCGCTCTACGCGCGGGAGATCCGCGCCGGGCTGGATCGGGGACACAGTCGCGGCCGATTCTTTCTCAACCGGAGGGGGCGGCCGCTGTCACGCGTGGGCGCCTGGGGAATCATCAAGCGGTCCGCGGTGCGCGGGGGCCTGAAGAAACGCGTCACGCCACACACCCTCCGCCACAGCTTCGCCACGCACCTGCTGGAGGGCGGCGCCGATCTCCGCGCAGTGCAGGAGATGCTGGGCCACGCCGACCTGGCCACGACGCAGGTGTACACGCACGTGGACCGCGAATACCTGCGCAGCGTGCACAAGAACTTCCACCCGCGGGCGTGAACCACGGTGCAAGGGCGGATGCGTGCGCGATCCCCTGGCCCTGCGTGCATCCCCGCGGTGCGCTTATTTTGCCGCAATGATCCTGGTCCTCGACAACTACGACTCCTTTACCTACAACCTCGTCCAGTATTTGGGTGAACTCGGGGCCGAACCCCTGGTGTGCCGCAACGACGAGGTCGCGCTTGACGACGTCGAGCGCATGGCCCCGGCGGCGATCGTCATCTCTCCGGGTCCTGGAGTTCCGGCGGCCGCCGGCGTCAGCATTCCCCTGATTCGCGCGTTCGCCCATCGCGTCCCGATTCTCGGCGTCTGCCTGGGCCATCAGGCCATTGGCGAGGCCTTCGGCGGGAGGATCGTGCGGGCCACCCGGCTGATGCACGGCAAGACCTCCGAGATCAGCCACAACGGCCAGGGCGTGTTCGCCGAGCTGCCGCAAGGCTTCACCGCCATGCGGTACCACTCGCTGGTGGTGGACCCGGATACCGTTCCGCCGGAGCTGGAGGTCACGGCGTGGACCGCCGATCGGCCTCGCCATGAGGAGATCATGGGCCTCCGCCACCGGCACAAGCCGGTCTTTGGCGTCCAGTTCCACCCGGAATCGGTGGGAACCCCGGTGGGCGCCGCGCTGATGGCGAACTTCCTCTCGATTGTGCGGAGCGCAGGCGCGTAGCCTCAGATGGCATAGTCACTTACGCTCCTGCGAGCCAGCGGCACGACTTTTGACACGGCTCCAGGGGCGTATTACCTTCCGCCGTGCGCGTCCTCGGTGTGGTTCCTGCTCGTCTTGGTTCGACCCGCCTTCCACACAAGCCCCTCCGGATCCTCGCTGGTGAGCCGTTGATTCGGCATGTCGTGCGACGGGTGTTGGAGTTCGACGTCGCGGCCGCGGTGGTGGTGGCCACCGATCACCGTGCCGCGCTCCGCGCGTACGAGACGAAGCTCAGCGACGTCAAGGAGTATCTTTGACCTCGAAGCCAAGCGGCGTCGCCACGCCGAGCTGTCTGCTGCGGCCGGGGATCCGCGCTTGTGGGACGACCCCGCACACGCCCAGCGCGTGATGGGCGAGTTGTCGCGAATCGAGGACGACCTCGAGGTCTATGACGCCTTCCAGGCCAAGCTCTCCGATCTC
>CAZVKD010000047.1:0-13544 GCA_964627675.1 uncultured Gemmatimonadaceae bacterium | reverse complement strand
GAAGGTGGTTCCGTCGGCTCGCCGCGCGCGAAGCTCCAGCCCCGTCCCCATCGGGCGGTAGCTGGGCTCTTTGACATAGCGGCGGCGATGCTCCGCGTGGATGGCGCGACGGTCGTCCGCCATCAGCGCCTCCACCGGCTGGCCGAGCAGCTGCGCGCGGGGGTAACCGAACAGACGCTCCGCCTGGAAATTGACGTAGGCCAGACGCCCGTCGGCATCCACCAGCACGGTCGCATCGGGAGCGAACTCGACGAGCCGCCAGAACTTCTGCTGGGCCGCGCGCGCGCGCGCCTCGGCCTGCCTGCGCTCCGTGAGGTCCAGGATGATCGCCACGAACGCGGGCCGGCCGTGGTACTCGCGCAGCTCCAGATGCACCTCGACGGGATAGCGGGAGCCGTCCTTGCGGCGGTGCACGGTTTCGAACACCACCCGCTGCTGCTCGCCGCGCCGGAGCGGCGCGATCAAGGCGGCGAACGACTCGGGCGAGTACTCCGGCTTGAGGTCGAGCGGCGTGAGCCGCCGCAGCTCCTCGAGCGTATAGCCCAGGTTCTCCCGCGCGCCGCGGTTGACGTGAATGAAGCGGAGGGTATCGGCATCGAAGATGTAGATCTCGTTGAGCGACTCGTCGAGCACGTAGCCGACGGCGTTTCCCAGCGGCTCATCGCCGCGGCGCCTGCGTGATCCGCGCCGGGAGGGGGGCATGGCCTTCAGGAACGCGACGCCGGGCCGCTCAGGCTAGACCGGGTGCCGTGCACAGTCGAGGGGCCGGTCAGGGTGCCGCAGCTTGCAATGCGTCCGCCGCCCCGTGGGGGTGATGGCGCGCCGGCCCCGGGCGGCCTCCTCCAACGCCTCGGGGTCGGGCACACACACGAAGCGCCGCTCCACGTGCACCAGACGCGCGGCCTGGAGCTTGCGGAGCGCGCGGTTGAGGCTCTGCCGCGAGACGCCGCAGATCGAGGCCAGCAGTTCCTGGGGGATCGGGAGAAAGCGTCCGCTCACAAGTGGGCACACCCCGCCCACGTGCCGGGACTCGAGCGCCAGGATGGCGGCGACTCGGCGCACCAGGTCGGGCTGGCTGAGGCCGGCGATGCGATCCAACAGCTGGTTGCGCTTCCGGGCGCTGGTCCACGCCGCGGCGCTCGCCAGCGCGGGATCCCGAGCCAGGTGCTTCAAGTACTGATCCATCCTCACGACCAGCACGACCATCGGGGAAAGGACCACGATCTCGCACTGCTGCACCGCACAGCACGCTTCCGGGTGACCGACGACAAAGCAGTCGCCCGGGCCCAGCAGGTCCACGACGGTGCGGTCCCGGCGCATCGCCGCCGCCCCCTCTTCGATCACAACGTGCATCCCGGAAAACAGGCTGGGGCCCCAGATCGTGGCGCCGCGCGGCAGCGATCGGCGCCTGCGCTCCGGCAGGTCCGCGACCAGCGCGGCCAGCGGCTGCGTCACCCCGTTGGGCTGCACCGTCGGGGGACGAGGAGGGGGGACTGAAGTCGTCAAGCAACGGGGTCCTCAGTGAAGAATGTTCAGCACAACGACTGCTCGATCCTTTAGTATACGACTCCTCTGAGGGTCATACTGTCACCGGGGCGACAGTACGCTGCCTGCGGGATCCGAGTCTGGCTCAGCAGGGGAGCGTGCCGGACGACGGGCCGGGGTCAGGCGGGCGAGTCCTCCCCACGGCGGCGAGCGGGTTCGACGTTACATTACGCCGATGCCAAACCGAGCCAAGGACTGGCTGGCACAGGCGCTGCGGGACCTGGAACAGGCGAACGCGTCGCGCCGAGACGGCCGTCACGAGTGG
Organism: uncultured Gemmatimonadaceae bacterium; assembly: GCA_964627675.1. GTDB lineage: Bacteria > Gemmatimonadota > Gemmatimonadetes > Gemmatimonadales > GWC2-71-9 > JACQHC01. Next base: position 11,734 of record CAZVKD010000047.1, on the reverse strand, counting down.
GCCTGTTTCGCCGCGCACCAGGCGGCTGAGAAGGCCGTCAAAGCACTCCATCTGCACCGTGGCCAGGAAGCGTGGGGACACGTCGTGGCCCGGCTCCTCGCGGACCTGTCAGACCCAGGCGCCGCGCTGTTGCTAGACAAGGCGCGCGTACTGGACAGCGCGTACGTGCCGACCCGCTATCCGAATTCCCATCCCGAAGGGGCGCCATTCGAGCATTACGGCGACCTCCAAAGCCGCGAGGCCATCGCCTATGCCGGTGAGATCGTTGAGTTCGTCCGTTCTCAAATGGCCTGACGCCGCACAGGTGCGGACCGCCGCCCGCGCTTGGGGAATCGAGCAGCGCACGCGGCATCCGGAACTCGTGCGCCTCGGCGTGTTCGGGTCCTATGCGCGGGGCGAGGCAGGCGTGGGCAGCGATCTCGACCTGGTCGCCGTGGTACGGCAGTCCAGCGAGCCGTTCGAGCGACGCGCAGTCTCCTGGGACCTCACCAGCTTGCCGGTCCCCTCGGAGGTCCTGGTGTACACCGAAGATGAGTGGGACGTCCTGCTGGCGCGGCCGGGCCGGTTCGCGGCCATGTTGCGCAGCGACGTGGAGTGGATCGTGTAAGGAGATGCCGAGGCAGTTTTCAACGACGCTCCGAGACACCCCGCTCCTGGCTGGCCCGGACTCCCGCAGCGACGTATCCTTCCTGTGCCCTCCCTCCGGGGCCGAATTGGCTTCAATCCCAGAACGCCTGCAAGACGCACTAGGCCCGGGCTACCGCGTCGAGGAAGAACTCGGCGGGGACGTGCTGTCGGGCGTCTCGGGCGCAATACCGCGGACCTGTGGAAGAACGCCGATCCGGCGTTGCAGCCGGCGGTGAGCGAGGTGAACGGCGCATGGCGAGATTGGTGAGGGAGGGAGGATGACGGTCGAGCGCGGAGCAAGGTGGTCGAAGACCCTGGTGCCTCCACCGCCCCGAAAATGCAAAGAGCCGAGCGACGGATCGCTCGGCTCTTCAGGCGCAGCGAAACTGGTTGCGCGGACGCCCCGCAAGCAAGAGATAATGTACTGGGGCCGCCGCCGCGGTGCAACGCGCGACTGGACCGAGTGGTGCGGCGGGTGCCGGCGTCGAGATTCGAACTCGGACGGGCTTTCGCCCAGACGCTTGCGGAGCGTCCGCGTCTACCAGTTCCGCCACGCCGGCACCCGGACAGTTGACGGCTCCGATAGCTCTGACGTGGCCCTCCACGAGGTTCCTGCGCCGCGGCCCCAACGTCACACGGAGCGGGGGATGGTGGGTAACCGTTTGAACGCCGGTCGGTACGGATTATTGCGATCGGCCGGTTGGGTGGGGCATGGCTGAGCTGAGCGACCGCCTCCAGACTGCCCTCGGGGCGGGCTACCGCGTCGAGAGAGAGCTTGGCGGGGGCGGGATGTCGCGCGTTTTCCTCGCCGAAGAAGTCCGCCTGGGCCGCAAGGTCGTGATCAAGGTCTTGCCTCCCGAGATGGCGGCCGGCGTCTCGGTGGATCGCTTCGAGCGCGAGATCCAACTCGCGGCCAAACTCCAGCACCCGCACGTGGTCCCGCTGCTCACGGCCGGCTCGTCGGACGATCTCTTGTACTACATCATGCCGTTCATCGAGGGCGAGTCGTTGCGCGCCAAGCTCGCGCGGGAGGGCGAGCTGCCGGTGGCTGAGGTGCTGAAGATTCTGCGGGACGTGCTGGATGCGCTGGCCTATGCGCACCGCCATCACGTGGTGCATCGCGACATCAAGCCGGACAACGTGCTCTTGTCCGAGGGCCACGCGTTGGTGACCGACTTCGGCGTGGCCAAGGCCGTGGCGGAGTCCACGGGGAAGCACACGCTGACCTCGATGGGGGTGGCGCTTGGCACACCCGCCTACATGGCGCCCGAGCAAGCGACGGCGGACCCGCACACGGATCATCGGGCGGACATCTATGCCGTGGGGGCGATGGCTTACGAGATGCTCTCGGGCCGGCCGCCCTTCGCGGCGACCACCGCGCAGGGGATGCTGGCGGCGCACGTGACGGAGGCGCCCGAGCCGGTGACCAAGCATCGGACCACGGTGCCGGCGGCGTTGAACGAGCTGATTCTCAAGTGTTTGGAGAAGAAGCCGGCGGACCGCTGGCAGCGGGCGGATGAGCTGATCCCCCAGGTGGCGGCGATGCTGACCCCCACCGGGGGGACGACCCCGACCGCCACCAAGCCCTACCCGGCGGCAGAGGCGGCAGGAGCGGCGGAGGCGGCGGCACCCGTGGATGCGCTGCGCGTAGCCGGGCTATTCGTCGGGGCGTCGCTTGTCGTTCTTCTCGTGGTCTATCTGATCGTCCAGCTGGTGGGCTTGCCGGACTGGGTGTTCGCAGGGGCGATCGCGCTGCTGGCGGTGGGGTTGCCCATCATGCTGCTCACCAGTCATCACGAACGGCGGCGGGCCGTGGCGCGCTCGAGCGGGCGCCTCACGCTCACGCCGTCGGGGGGGCTCACGCCGCACTTCACGTGGCGCAAGGCGTTTCTGGGCGGCGGGCTCGCGTTCGCCGTGCTCGGCGTGGTCGCGGCCGGATACATGGCCATGCGGGTCCTTGGTATCGGCCCGGTCGGGACCCTTGTCGCCACGGGCGTGTTGGACGAGGGCGATGCGGTGATTCTCGCGTCGTTCGACAACCGCGCCAACGACACCACGCTCGGGCCCACGGTCACCGAGCTGTTCCGCGTGGGGCTCGCGCAGTCGCCAGTGATCAAGTTGGTGGATCAAACCCGGATCGGCGCCATCCTGGGACGGATGCAACGCCCGGCGGGAGCGCGGGTAGATCGGGGGCTGGCATTGGAGATGGCCGAACGGGAGGGATTGCGGGCGGTCATCGTCGGAGAGATCGTGCCCGTGGGCGCCGGCTACGGCCTGACCGCGCAGATGCTCTCGGCATCCGGCGGCACGTTGACCGCGCAGCAGGCCGCGGCGCGAGACCCGGGCGAGTTGTTCGCCGCCGTGGAGGAGCTTTCCCGGAAGATCCGGGAGCGGTTCGGCGAGTCCCTGCGCACGATCCGTCGGGCCCAGCCGCTCGAGCGCGTCACGACGCCATCCCTCGCGGCTCTGCGCCTTTACGCCCAGGCTCTCGCGGCGGAAAACCTGGGTGACGAGGATCGTGCGGTGGCCCTGCTGGAAGAGGCGATCGCCGAGGACACGGCGTTCGCCATGGCCTACCGCAAACTCGGCACGATTCTGGGAAACAATTTCGAGCAGCGGACTCGCGCCACGGAGGCGATTACCAGGGCGCATCGGCACCGGGACCGGCTGACCGAACGGGAGGCGGCCTACGCCGCTGGGATGTACTTCACGCGCGTGACGGGAGAGCGGGAGCGGGCGATTGCGGCGTATCAATCGCTGCTGGATCGTTTTCCGACCGATGGCATCGCCCTCAACAATACCGGCGTGCTGTTCTCGCAGATCCACGACTACCGGCGGGCGCTGGAGTATTACCGGCGGGCGCTGGCCGCCGACTCGAGCGTCGCGCTGTACTACTCCAACATTGCGTTCATCCAGACCGTCCTGCGCGATTTCGAAGGCGCGCGCGCCGCGCTCGACTTGCTCGAGCGGCGATTCCCCGGGAATCCGCGGGTGCTCGAGTACGGCTGTTTGCTCGATTTCAGCCGCGGCGCCTACGACTCCGCCGCGGCGAAGATCGCAGCGCTGCGCGAGGCGCAGCGGGGCAACCTTGGCTGGCGCGAGTGGACCAGCCGGCGGTTGGCGGAGCTTTCGGGGGCTCGCGGGCGGCTGGCGGAGTCGGCCCGTCACGAAGCGGACGCGCAGTCGGTCACCGCGCAACGCGGTGTGTGGGGCGAGTATCTGGCGACCGCCGTGTCCGGGGCGCTGCAGGATCTGCTGCTGACCGGGAACAAGACGCGGGCGACTCAGCGGGTCGCCGCCGCGTTGCGGGAGACGCCGATGGACCGGATCCCCGTGCTGGATCGGCCGTACTGGCTGCTGGTCTGGTTTCACACGGCCGCGGGTGACCCGGCCGCCGCGCGCCGATGGGTGACCGAGTTTCGGGCCTCCGGGGTTGCGGAGTCGAGTGGCGACCTGGCCCGCGATCTGGACGAGGCCGACGCCCTGGCCAGGTTGGCGGAAGGCCGGCACGCCGAGGCGATCGCGACCCTGCAACGGGTGTCGCCTCGTAACGCGTGCGAGCCCTGTGCGTGGTCATTGCTGGCTCGCGCCTACGACGTGGTGGGGAGCGCCGATTCGAGCCTGGCCCTGTGGGAGCGCTACGTCTCGCGCGGCGCGCGGCCTTCCTTCCTGGCCCGGACGGAGTTGCCCACCGCCTACCGGCGGCTGGGCGAGCTCTACGAAGCGCGTGGGGACCGAGAACGAGCGCTCAGACACTATGCCGACTTCGTGGAGTTGTGGAAAGACGCGGATCCCGAACTCCAGCCGGTGGTGACCGACGTGAAGCGGCGGATGGCGAGATTGGTGGGGGAGGGGAGATGAGGCGATCGAGGGCGATCAGGGACGAATCGGTGTGGGCATGCTCATGGCCGAAGGGTAGCGCCTCGCTTTACTCTGGCTTTGCCACCAGCTCGCTGGCGTAAAGCGCCAACTCGTCGTCGGCCAGGAGGTAGTTGAGGTCGCCCACGATCACGCGCGGGTAGTGCAGCGTGGGGTCGTATTGCACGTACAGCGAATCCGCGAGTGAGTTGATCGCGATCTGGATTTGCGTGAACAGTCCCTCCACCGTGAAATAGTACTTGAGCGACGAGTCAGGCACCGCCGTGGAGCTGTCCGTGTAGGTCGCGGCCACCACCGTGGTGTCCCGCACCTCGACGATTGCCTGACGCAGCAGGTCCGCACGGCATTCACAGACTCGGTCGAACTTGTACGTGTAGTTCGCGGGCCGGGCGGCCCTCCACAGTTCGTACCGCCGGTTCAGCTCTCGTTGCACCGCCTCCCAACGGGTACTGCTGAAGGTGACGGTTTCGCAGCCGGCAACGGTTGCCAAGGCCAGGAAGGCGATCGCACCGCGCGTGGCGCCCAGCACACCTCGGGGGCTCGAGGAATCACGACCCACGGGCCAGTCTCGCAAGCTCTACCTCCGCCGCGATATACCCGAAAGCGGCCCATTGGTTGCGGCCCGCCACGATGGCCCTGAACACCCTTTCGGCCTCGGCAGCGTGCTCGTTGTAGAGGTGCCAGTTCCCCACGCCGTAGGCCGTCGTGACATCCTGGAGCGAGGCCTGGCCCGCCCCGGTCAGGCGATAGAGAGAGTCCGGCGGCAGAATCCCCTTGTACATCAACAGCAGGCGGTGATAGGCGTCGTTTTCGATGATGTCCATGTCTTCCGTGATCGCCTCCAACACCTGACTCGCCTCGGCCCCCCGACCCAGCCGCCGCAGGGTCATGTACAGCCAATGGGACGTGGCGACGAGCGCGTCGGGGTTCTTCGAGACGGCGAGGCACTCGCGATAGGCGCGCAACGCGTTCTCGAAGTCGCCCTGGAGGTAGTACGCCAGTCCCAGGTGATACCAGATGTTGAATTGCAGCGTACTGGTCGGGATGCCGCGCGCGTTAGGCTGGCCGTCGGGCTCGACCTCGTCCAGTCTGCCGGCGGTGAGGTCGGCGCCCCGCTCGAAGTCCTGGACCGCCCGGTCGAATCGGCGCACGGTGATGTTCCGATGCCCGCGGTGCCGATAGAAGCGCGGGTCGCCGGGAAACCGTTCGATACCGTCGCTGAAGACCTCCAGCGCCTCGCGATACCTGCCGAGGTATGCCAGGCGGCGGCCGACCCAAATCAAGGCGTCGGGGCTGTCGGGCTCACGCTCGAGCGCAGCGCGCGCATCGGCGAGCTCCCGCTCGCGCGCCTGGCGCAGGCTGTCGGGCAAGGGGGGAGCGCGCAGCGTATCGCCGAGCAGAGAGATCGCCTCGATGCCGGCCGGCAGCTCGTCCGTTCGTTCCGCGCACGCCGCGGCGGCCGCGCAGATGAACGCCAGGAACCAGGAACCAGCGGTGCGGCTCACAAAATGCTCCTCGGAGGTGCCGGGGCGAACGCTATCAACCGGTGCCCCTGACCGCAAACCTGCCGCGCGAGCCACCTTCCCAACCCCCAGCCTTCCCACCCCTCCCACCCTTCACGCCCTTCACACCCTTCACAACCTTCACAACCTTCACAACCTTCACAACCTTCCTCGCACCTCCACCACCCGCTCCGAGCGCACGACCCGCCCGCCGACGTCCATGGCGATTTCGAGCGCGAACCGCCCGGTCGCCCTCTCCGGAAGCGTGACGGCGACGGACTGCGGATGGACGGTCGTGCCGCTGGGCCTGGGCAGGCTTAGGCTCCAGCTCAGACGGACCACCGGCTGCCGGCGACCGGCCAGGCCGAGCCGCTCGGCCGCGCGGCGGATCCAGGGAGATCCGGCTCGAGTCACCGTCAGGCTCACGCGCGCCGTGCGTGCGTCCGTGTTCTCCAGGTACGTCTCCCAGTATACGCCCACCGGCGCGCCGGGAGTGATGGTAGAGCGGGTCAGGATCGAGTCGAACAGCAGTTCCAGCACCGCGGGAATCGAATCTGGGTTACCGGTTGCGAACAGGAGGGGCTGTGACACGGCAAGCTCGGCCGGCCGGCCAAGTGACAGCCAGTATCGTGCGCGGCTGGCCATGGCGCTGTCGCCGCCGGTCAGCGCCTCGACGCTCAGCAGCCCCCCGCTGGCGGGGACCGTGAGCGCCAGGCGATAGGGACCGGGGCCGCTGTCACGCGCCATCACTGGGGCCCGGTCCGGACCGAGGGCGATCGCCAGCGCCGCTTTCGAGTCCCGATCGTCTTCCTTCGGCGGCTCGAAGCCTGCCACGATGATCGCCGAGTCGCCGCGCCAGAAGACGCCCACCTGCGGATCGAGCGCCACGAAGTCTCGCGCGTATGGGGGCGCATAGCCCGATCGCGGCCGGTCAGGATCGAGGTCCCAGGCCTGCGGCTCGATGCGGGATGGGGTCTCCGCGAACCGCCGGGGCGGCAGGAACTCGCGCGAGCGGGGAGCGTGGCGGGCGATGATACGAATCGTGGCTTGATCCGCGGGGCGCCAGGTGTCATCGCGTTCCCACCCCGCCGGCCAACCGTACCGCAGCAGGAGTTCCTCCAGGTCGTTTCCCCACCGCACGGCATAGGGCGATCGCGCGTTCGATTGCATGCGGTTGACGACGTGGCGGCTGAAGTGTTCGGTGCGCCGCTCGTTGCCGGGCGTGAGGTACAGCGGGTCGGCGAGCCACCAGATGACCGCGTCCGGTGCGGCGCGCTGCTCGCACGGCGTGTTTCGGTAGCCCTCGGGCTGCTGGGCCAGGATCACCGACAGATCGGTCCACGCGCAGCGCTCCTCGGCCGGCATCCCCGCCAGGGCGTCGGCGTAGGCCGAGTCCGCCGCGGCGAACCGTCCGGCTCGATGGTGGGCGAACGCGGCGAGCGCCAGACACCACCACGTCGTCCCACGGCACTCCAGTGCCGCGTGCAGGGCGTCGTCGGCCCGACCGGCTTCCGCCAGGTAGCGCACCCGCTGGCCGGCGATCCAGTCATCCGCCGGCGCCAGGGCGGCCAGGCTGTCGAGCTGGCGGACCAGCCGGTCGCGCGCGCGGCGGATGGGCTCGGGCTCAGGGGGCGGGATCCAGTCATCGTCGCCGTCGTGCCAATAGCAGAAGCGTCCTACGATCTCGTCACAGGGTCCGCTCGACCCGCTCACCGTGCGAGGCAGATAATCGAGACGCAGGCGCTCGAACGCCGCCTGCGCGGCGCGGGCTGCGGCGAGGGACGCCGATGAGTCCGGGCCGGACTGCGCCTGGAGGGCCACGACGGCGGTGATTGAGAGGGCGACGACGAGCGGCAGAGCGAGCGACCGAACGCGCGAGGGGTGAGTGGCGGTCCGCGTGGACCATCGCTCACCCCTCACGCCTTGCACCGCTATCGCCCGTCGCTTGCGGCCTGCCTCACGATCTTGCCGTCGGCGTCAATGATGCGGATGTCGCCCAGCCCCAGTTCGCGAATCCCGGCCTCGATCTTCGAACGGTCGCCGACGATGACCCACACCAGTTGATCCGGTTGGATGAAGCGTTGGGTCAGCGTGTTGACGCTGGACGTCGTGAGCGAGCGCACCCGCTGCGCGTAGGTCTCGAAATGGTTGTCCGGGAGGCCGAACTGCACGATCTCGTGCACCGAACTCAGGACCGCGTTCATCGTTTCCCATTGCCCGGGCAACGTGAGCGTGAGGTTTGCCTGAGCCATTTGCAGCTCGTCGGCCGTGACCGGCTTGTCCCGCCGCACGGCGCGCAACTCGTTGAGCACTTCCTGGACCGACTCCTTGGTCCTGTCCGTCTGGACCGGCGCGATCGTGATGAACGGCCGCTGGCCACGCGCGTCCCACACCAGGGTGAAGGCGCCGTAGGACCAGTGCTTGTCCTCTCGCAGGTTCATGTTAATGCGGGAGGTGAACTGGCCGCCCAGCAGCGAGTTCAAGGTCTCGATGGCGATCTCGTCCGGATTCGCCTTGGGTGGCGCGAGATGGCCCGCAATGATCACGGACTGTTGCGAGCCCGGCCGGTCGAGCAGGTACACCCCGGTGTTCGCCGGGCGCGAGACGGCCGCGATGTTCTTCTGCGGCGTCTGGCCGCGCCGCCAGCCGCGGAACAGGCGTTCCACCTTGGGTCGCAACTCCTCCAGCGTGATGTCGCCCACCACCACCAGCGTCGCCTTGTTCGGTTTGAACCAGGTCTCATGGAACTTGACGAGGTCGTCGCGGGTCATGGCGTTCACGGATTGTTCCGTGCCGGAGCCGGTGAGCGGCATGCCGTAGGCGTGACGCTCTCCGTACACCAGCGGCGGGAACACGCGGAGCGCCATCTGGGTGGGGTTCACCTTCTCGCGCCGAATCCGCGCGATCGTCTCCTGCTTGAGACGGTCGAAGTCGCTTTGGGGGAACGAGGGGTTCAGCGCGACGTCGGCGAAGATGTCCAGCGACGGGTCCAGGTGCTCTTTCAACGCCGAGAGCGAGACAGTGGACACGTCGAGATTCGAGCCGGTCGTGAGGGTGGCGCCGAGCAGCGCCAGCTGCTCGCTGATCTGGAGCGCGGATCGGGTCGTGGTGCCCTCGTCCATCATGGCCATGGCGAGGCTCGCCGTACCCGGCGAGGCGAACTGGTCGGTGGCGAACCCGGCGTCAACCACGAGCCGCAGGTTCACCTGCGGGATGGAATGGCGCTGGGCCAGCACCACCGTCAGGCCGTTGGCGAGCGTGGCGCGCTCCAGGCGCGGGAACGCCGCGGTGGGCGGTGCGGCCGGCTCGGGCACGCGGGTGCGATCCATCGTGCTCTCAGCCGTCTTGTACTGGGGAAAGGGGTGAACCTCCAGCACGAATGCGCCGTCGGCCAAATACTCGCGCGCCACGCGCTGCACGTCCGCGGCCGTCATGGCGGCCACCCGCTCCAGGCGGACCTTGAAGTGATCCGGGCGCCCGGCGTACACCTCGCCCTGCGCCAGCACGTCGGACTTGCCGCCGAAACCGCCGATCCGCTCGATGCCCCGCAGGAAGCTCGCCCGGAATTGGGTCTTCACGCGCTGGAGTTCTTCCGGCGTGGGGCCATCCCTCAGGAACCGCGCCAGTTCCTCGTCCATGGCGCGTTCCACCGCGGACAGGTCGCCCCCGGGCTGCGCGGTGGCGTAGATCATCACCTGGCCGGCGATCTCGCGGGAGTCAATGAACGCCGCGACGTCGGTCGCCGTGCGGTCGTCGTACACCAGTCGTTTGTACAATCGTGAGGTCTTGCCTGCGGCCAGGAGGTCCGTGACCAGATCCAGGTAATCGGATTCCGCCGATTTCCATTCGGGCACGTTCCAGACCTTGTAGATGCGGGCCTGCGGTACGCGATCCTGCATGATGTGGCGGTGCGTCCCGGTGCGTCGCGCCACCCACACCTGCTGCTTCGCGATGGGCGGGCCGGACGGGATGTGCCCGAAATACCGCTCCACTCTCTGCCTGGCCGTCTCGGCGTCAATGTCTCCGGCGATAACGATCACGGCGTTAGCGGCGCCGTAATAGGTCTGGAACCACTCTTTCACGTCCTCCAGTGACGCCGCGTTCAGGTCTTCCATGGAGCCGATCACGCTCCAGGAGTAGGGATGGCCGCGCGGATACGTGTTCTCGGTGATGATGTTCCAGACCTTCCCGTACGGCTGATCCTCGCCCTGCCGCTTTTCGTTCTGCACCACCCCGCGCTGTTCGTCGAGCCGCGCCTGGTCCACCACGCCCATCAGGTGGCCCATCCGATCCGACTCGAGCCACAGCACCGCGTCCAGCGCCGACGTGGGCACGTTCTGGAAGTAGTTGGTGCGGTCCTCGTTCGTGGTGCCGTTGAGGTCCGTCGCGCCGAATCGCTCGAGGGCCTGGAAGTAGTCGTCGTTGAAGTGCTCGGAGCCGTTGAACATCAAGTGCTCGAACAGGTGGGCGAACCCGGTCTTGCCGGGTTTCTCGTTCTTGGAGCCCACGTGGTACCAGACGTTCACGGCCACGATGGGAGCCTTGCGGTCCTGGTGCACGATCAGCGTCAGGCCGTTGTCGAGCACGAACCGCTGGAACGGGATGTCAATCGCGGCGCCGCCCGGCGTCTGGGCGCTCAAGGACGAGGTCGTGATCGCGACGGGCAGGACCGCCGTCGCCGCAAGGAGACGAATCCAGCGAGGCATGGAAACCTCCAGCTGAGGCGGAATGAAAAAAGATAGACGCGGTGGCCACCGAAAGGGGTTCATCGGGCAGGACGTGCCGGAGCGGCGCCTGGCTCGCCCTCCCCGGCCCCCCCTCGCCTCCCTTCGCCGATGGCCTCGTCTCGTTCCACGTACTCCTCCCGGTACATCCGAATAAGCTCGAAGAAGTACGACAGGCTGAGCGGGCCGATCAGGATCCCCAGGATCCCGAGGTACCGCACGCCCGCGATGGCCCCCACGAGCGTTACGAGTGGGTGAATCAGCGCCCAGCGGCGGTAGATCACCGGGCGCAGCAGGTTGTCCACCATGCCCACCACCACAACGCCCCACGCGGCGAGTGCGATCGCCGCGGGCATTCGGCCGTCCAGCGCCAGCGCGATGGCGCCGGGGCCCCACACCAGGCCGCTCCCCACCAGGGGAAGGATGGCGAACACCGCGGTGACGAAGCCCCAAAACAGCGCGCTCGGCAGGTCGAGGAACCAGAAGGCGAGCGCGATCAACCCTCCCTGCACCAGGGCGATGAGCAGCGTTCCCAACATGGTGGAGGCGGTAACGTCGCGGAAGCGCCGCCGCAGCTTCTCGGTGTTTTCGGCCGAGAAGGGGATGTACGGCCGCGTCAGTTCCCAGGTCTCTTGCGGCCGCAGCAGCAGGAAGTACAGGCCGAAGAACGCGATCGTGAGATTCAGGGCCAGACGCGTCGCCGTACCGATCAGCCCGAAGGCGCTCGATCCCAGCCATCGAACCACCTGCTCGCCCAATCCGGCGAGGCGCGGTCCGACGTCATATTCTCCGATCCTCAAGTCGGCCAGGCGGCGCAGCAACGGACTCTGTACCACACCGCTCGCCATCTCTTGCGCCTGGCTCACGATGATACCGGCGAACGACAGGCCCGGAACGACGACCAGAAAAACCGCCAGCGCGGTCAGCAGGCCGGCCGAGAGTGCCGGACCGATCCGACGCCGCAGCGCCTGGTTGACCGGCGCGAGCGTGACGTAAAGCACG
>CAZVKD010000046.1:6591-13791 GCA_964627675.1 uncultured Gemmatimonadaceae bacterium | reverse complement strand
AGCTCGAGGCGGCCGGCTTCGCGCTGCATCATGACCGCCACGCTGGTGAACAGCTTGGAGTTGGAGCATATGCTGTTGATCGTGGTGGATGCCGCCGGGCGCCGCGCGGCGAGATCGGCGAGGCCGTAGCCGCCGGCCCAGAGGATCTGCTGGTCGTGCACGATGGCCGCCGAGACGCCCGGGATCTGCTCGTACGCCCGCTGCGCCTCGAGCCACGTGCGGGCCAGTTCCAGCGCCTGGGCCACGCGAGGTTGATCGGCGAGCGTATGGGGCGCTGCGGGCCGGACGCCCACGAGACCGAGTGTCAGGGCCAAAGCCGAACCGAACAGACGCCTCATGGCCTTACCTCCTCGAGAAAAGTTCCTCCGGGGCGACACGAGCCGGTTGTTGTGTATCAGGATGCGGTCCCCCATCTCGCGCTTCTGGCCGTCCACCCGCGTGCTGCCTTCCCCGAAGTCGAGCCCGTCAGGCGGCCGTGCGCGTCCTGGGCACTCCTTCAGCAGGGCGAGGTCCGGCACCGGCCCCTGATGAGCACGTCGAGCACGTCCAGATACTGCGTGTGCGATACGGAGCGTCCCTGACCCGGCCGGGTCTTGTGCGCCACGACGAGGTCGAGCGCCGGCAAGACCGTGATGTGTTGCCCCACCGCGCCCAGCCCGGTGTACGCGCCGGCGTACGGCCCCGTGGCGCGCGGCCCATTCCACACCCACCAGAGATAGCCGTACCCGAACGGACCGGACCGGCGCGGGGGGGGGTTCATCTGGTCCACCGGGGTGTGCGCTTGCGTGCTCTCTCGCACCCAGTCGCGTGGCACGAGCTGGCGACCGGCCCACCGCCCCTCCCGCAGCATGAGATAACCGATTCGCGCCATGTCGCGCGTGGAGAAATGCATGTGGTAGGCGAGGTGGATCGAGGCGATGGAATCGCCCGTGCGGCGATGCACCGAGCGATCGAAATCCTGCATGCCGATGGGGCGCGCAAGGTCGCTCTCGAGCGCGTCGTAGATGTCCCGCCCGGTCTCCTTCTCGAAGATCGTCCCGAGGGCGTTGAAGTCCCAATTGCTGTACAGGAAGTACGTTCCGGGTGGTTGCGAGCCGCGGGGCGGGGCGCTGGCCAGATCGTCTCCCGCGTTCGATGCAGCGTGATAGACGCCCGAGCGCGCCATGAGCAGGTCACGGATCGTGGCCTGTTGCTCTTCCGCCGTGAGGCCGCCGAGGTCGTCAATCCCGATCTGGGCGAGCGTCTTGTCGAGCCGCACCGTGCCGTTGGCGACGTAGTTGCCGAACAGCATCGAGAGAACGCTCTTCCGCACGGACGCGAGATAGCTGACGGCGGTCACGTCGCCGTATTCCATCAGCACGCGGCCGCCCGCGACGGCCATGAACCCGGTGGTGGGGAGAAGCGACAGGCGCGTGCGCACGCTATCGAGGACCGCCCGGGGCCAGCCCGCGGATTCCGGCGACGCGATGCGTTCCCACTCGACGCCCGGGTATGCGGGGGCCCGGGCGGCGGCCGGCACGGCCGCGGCGGGGACGTCGGCGCGGGAGGCGCAACCGGCTCCCAGCATGGGGAGCAGGGGGAACAGCGTCGCAACGAATCCGTATCGAAGAGTCACGTGGGGTCTCCTGAACCTCAGGGGACGAAAGGCCCCCCGGGGGACGGGGGGGCCGCCGGCCTAGCGATGCGCAAGCTCCCGTCGCTGGTGCAGCTGGCCGGCGCGCATCACGTGGGTCAGCGAGCGGAACGCCCGAACGTCGGCGCGGGGATCTTCGGCGAGAATCAGCACGTCCGCCAGCTTGCCCGTCTCGAGGGTGCCGAAATCGGCCAGTCGCTTCATGGCCAGGGCGCCGTTGCGGGTTGACATCACGACGATGTCGGACGCGGGGAGTCCGGCGGCCTGCATGGCTTCCATCTCGTCGTAGATGGCCGGGCCGTGCAACGTGAGCGGATTCCCGGCGTCCGTGGCCGTCGCGATGCTCCCTCCGGCCGCGTGTACCCGGCGGAGGTTCTCCGCCATCACCACGGCGCGGGCGCCGGCGGTTTCCAGTTGACGAAACACGGCATCCGGCGCGCGCCGCTCCGGCGGCATCAGGGCGCGAAGCGGCGCGACGTTCGCCACTTTGGCCCGCGTGTCCGCGTCCACGCATCCATTCGAATCATTGATCGGGTGCGGGGCGCCCAGGGCGATGGACGCGCGCGCCCGCGTGGCGTTTCGGCCAACCAGGAGCGTGGGCGCGTACACGGCCCGGTTTCGCGCGAGCAGGTCGAGGAACTCCTGATCTACCGGTTGGTCTTCCACGCTGTGGACCAGGAGGACCGCCCCTGCCACGAGCGCAACCTTCGCCTCACGCAAGCCCGTGGCGTGCACGATGAGGTCGAGGCCGGCGGCGCCGGCGGCCCGGCCCACGGCCATCATCCTGGCATCGAGTTCTTCGCGCCGCGCGGCGGGCGGGGCGAGGAACCATACTTTCACCGCCTGGGCACCCATCGCCGCGAGCCGCGCCACGCTCCGCTCGACGTCGGCCGCGGAGTTCATGGGAAGGAAGGTGTAGGTCTCGCCGTCCAGGTTCAGCTCGGACCGCGGCGCGTGCGTGATCAGTGGACCGGCGGCGCGGACGTGGGGCGCCAGGGGATCGGCCTCGGCCTGGGCGGGAAGCGCGGTGGTCCAGGGATGGCCGCCCACGTCGAACACCGCCGTGATGCCGCTGCACAGATAGGAGCGATACCAGCGCCCGGGATCGGCTCGCAAGCGGCGAGCCGTCTCCGCGTACGGGTAGATCTCCGGTGCGGGAAGCCCATCCGGCCGGCCGTCCACCCAGCCCGTCTGGCTGAAGTGAACGTGCGCGTCCACCAGCCCGGGCGTGAGGAAGCTCCCGGACACATCCACCCGTGTGGCGCCCTGGGGCACCGGACAGCGAGCCGCCGGCCCGACGCAGGCGAGTCGTCCCCCGCTGGCGACGACGACGGCATTGGAGATGGCCGGCCCGCCCGTGCCGTCAATGACCGTGCCGCCCACCAGCGCCACGGTTTGCGCGGCGGCCTCGGTTGTGGCGACGGTGCCCGCAACGAGCCAAACCAGGCGACGCATGGTTGTTCTCGCCTTACGGGGTCCGCCCGCCGGAACTCGCCACGCCGCGCTCCCGCTTCTGCCGCTCCACCATGGCGGCGACGTCCGCCAGAAGCTGGCGGGCATCGTAGATGATCCCGTCCTTGACGGTGTAACGCACGCCGCCGACACGCTCCGGCTTGCCCGTCTGATCGTTCAGCCGCACGGTGCCCGTGCCATAGAGCACCTTGAGATTCGCGATCGGGTTCCCGGGCACGATCGCGAGATCCGCGAGCAGTCCGGGTCGGACCACGCCGAACTCGATGTCGCGTCCCTTGGGCTCGAACAGCGCCTGGGCCGCGTGCAGCGTGGCCCCCCGAATCGCTTCCAGCGGATGGAAGCCCGCCTCCTGGAACAGCTCCAGCTCTTCCACGTACGAGAACCCGTACGTGTTGTAAATGAACCCCGCGTCCGTGCTGGGCGTGACGCGCCCGCCCATGTTCTTGTATTCGTTGATGAACTGCATCCACACGCGGTAGAAGTTCTTCCAGGCCACCTCGTCCCAGGTGGTCCAGTCGTAGAAGTACGCGCCGTGGTTCTCGCGGTTGGGGGTGTAGAAGTCCCAGAGCGACGGCAGGGTGTACTTGTCGTGCCACTCGGCCTGGCGCCGGCGCATGACGTCACGGCCGGTGAGGTAGGTCGTCATGGTGGGGTCGAGGATCGCCTTGCGCTCCAGCAGCTCCTTCAGGAACGCGTTCCACTTTTCGCCGCCGGGCTTCACCAGGCTCCACTGCCGCGCCACCTGCCCGAAGCGCCACTGCTCGTCAGTGTAGTTGTAGTCCACCGGCCAGGGCTGGATGTCGTGGCCTTCGTACATGGACTCGAAGATGCCGTAGAAGTGCGTCAGGGTGCCCAAACCCAGTCGCACCGCGTCGAGCGCATTCATCTGCGCAACGCCGGTCTGGGCGAGATGGGCCGTGGTGCCCAAGCCATGCTTCCGGGCCTCGTCAATCAGCGCTGCCATGATCTCGGGGCGGTGCGCGCCGAGCTTCAATCCGTCAATCCCTTTGCCGGCCGCCCAGCGCACCCACTCGCGCGCGGCGTCGGGCGTGTCAACCGATCCGCGGTTCCATCCCGTGCCCGCGCGATGGTACGAGAACATGCGTGGGGCGGTGATCTCGTTCCGTGCGCTTCGGCCCTTTTCGCTCAGCGACCAATCGAACCCGCCGAACGGCACGCCGCGCACGGTGGTGACGCCGTGTCCCATCCACAGCTTGTAGACGTACTCGGCGTCGGGCGCCTTGGGCGTGCCGCCGGTGTGCACGTGCAAATCCACGAATCCCGGCAGCACGTACATGCCCGTCGCGTCCAGTTCGCGGGTGGCGTCTTTGGGGCGGCGCTCGGGATTGATCGGCACGCCGGGTACACCCACGTCCACGATGCTGGCGATACGATTCCGCTCGATCACGATGTCCACGGGCCCACGAGGGGGAGCCCCGGTGCCGTCAATCAGCGTGGCGCCGCGGATGATCAAGCGATCGAACGGGCCTTCGCCCTCGGCGCGGGCGGGAGCGGGCTTGGCATCCTGATCTTGCGCGAGGGCGAGTGTTGGGACGGCAAGGCTCGCGACGGCAACCAGCGCGAGCACGGCAAGGCGGACCTGGAATGCGTGCATGACGGCCTCGAAGGCAGGGAGAGAGTGCCGAAAAATGCTGCTGGGACTGACGAGCCGCCACCGAGCGGGCCTGCCCGGCATGCCGCCGGAGCGGGGCGCCCTGCCGGATCTTGCCGGCGGGCACGGCCGTCGAGTCCTTCAGGCAGGACGCCGTCCCCGCAACTCGACCAACGCCCGCTTCACGAACTGCCGGGTCATCTCCTTCCGCCACGACAACCCGAAATCCGTGTTGTCCATGGGTTTGGCCGGCCGGAACGCCGCGAGTGCTGCGGCCTCGATCGCCTCGTCCGAGAGATCCGTCCCCGCAATCGCCTGCGCTGACTCCGGCACCTCTTGCGGCAGACTGGCCACGGCTCCCAACACGATCCGCGCCTCCGCCACGCTCAAGCCGTCCCACTGCACCCACGCCGCCACGCCAAGCACGGGAAAATCGAACGACCCTCGGCGCCGCAGCTTATGGTACGTGGCGTCCCAGCCGTTCGGCGCCGGTAGCCGCACCTCGGTGAGAATCTCGTCCGGCTGCTTGGCGAGATAGTTGATCCCGTCGTTGTGGTAGAACCGCCCCGCCGGCACCACCCGCTCGCCCTCGGGCCCCACCAGCAGGAACTGCGCGCCGAGCGCCACCATCACCGGCGCCAGGTCGGACGAGTTCACCGCCCAGCAGCGCGGACTACTCGGCGCCACCCAGCAGATGTCGCCGTCTTTTTTCATGCAGAAGCGAATCGCCTTCCGCCACTCGTAGGACTGGTTGTAGTAATTGCACCGCGTGTCGAGACACAGGTTGCCGCCGAGCGTGCCCATGTTGCGCAGCAATGGCGTGCTGACCAGCTCGGCCGCGCGTGCCACCGCGGGGTAATGCGATCGCACCTCGGGGATGTTGGCGAGCTCGGTGAGCGTCACCAGTGGCCGGAGGATCGTCCCGGGAGCAGTCCGGCCGCTCGGGGCTCGCCCTCGCCGGGCTGACGTCCCGGTCGCGTTGCCGTTCCACCTGCGGCCGCCACCGCTGGCGCGCAGTTCCTTCACCCCCGTGAGCGCCACGACCACCCTGGGCTCCTGGTGCCGCCGCTTCATGTTGGGGTACAGGTCCGTGCCGCCTGCCACGTACATGCCGCCGGGCCCGGCCGCGGCTTTCATGTCGAGCGCCTGCTCGAGCGTCTTCGGCTCCACATAGGTGAACGGCGGCAGTCGGAGCATCAGCGAGCGCCTTTCACGCCTCCGGGTTCGCCGGGCGTGGGAACCGGCAGGCCGTCGTTGCGGCGGGTTCGCGGCACGTCGCCGCCGCGGGACCGCCGCGCGTCTCCAATCGCGCTACCGTCGCCACCTTCCCAGGGGGGGAGCACGCGCGTCGGCTCCGGCCAGGGAATCTCGGGGAACCGCGTGGGCCCAACGCGAGGCACCCCACCCCTGGCTTTCTCCTTGAGGGCGCGCAGCACTTTCTCCGGCGTGATCGGCACCTCGTCAATCCGCACGCCCACCGCGTCGTACACCGCGTTCGCCACGGCGGGCGGCACGGGCAACAGCGGACCCTGGCCCACTTCCTTGGCGCCGAACGGGCCGTTAGGGTCGGGATCCTCCACCAGATACGTCACCACGTCGCACATCTCGAGCGTCGTGGGGCTCTTGTACTCCAGCATGCTCGGGATCTTGTGCATCAGGTTCCGATTCTCCCGGTACGCCATCTCTTCCATGAGCGCTTCGCCCAGCCCCATGTAGATCGAGCCCTCGACCTGGCCCATCACGCTCACGGGATTGATGCACTGGCCCACGTCGTGCGCGATCCAGATGCGCTCCACCCGCACGATCCCGGTGTCCGCCTCCACCTCCACTTCGGCAACGGCGGCGCTGTAGGAGTAGGCAGGGGAAGGGCCGACCCCGGCGCCGCGATAGCGACCGGCGGCCGTCGGCGTCTTGTAGCTCCCCACGGTTCCGATGGTACCGTGCGCCGCTTCGGCGAGCTGCACCGCTTCGACGAACGGCATACCCCGCTCGGGATTGGTCCCGTCGAACACCCGCCGCCCCGCGAACACAAGCCGATGCTGCGGTACGTCGAGCCTGGCCGCTGCGTGCATGGCCACCACCTCGCGCGCCCGCTCTGCCGCCTGGATGAGCGCGTTACCCGTCATCAGCGTCACGCGACTGGAATACGAGCCGAGGTCCACGGGCGTGAGGCTGGTGTCGGCCGTCACCACGTGCACGTCCTCCAGATCCACGCCGAGCATCTCCGCGCCGATCCGGACCTCGTCCCGGTCGACCTTGGCCGCTAAGCGGCGGTCCTTGAGCCGCTTGCGGACCGAGGCCGGCTCCAGCGTGTGGATGCCCCCGGGACGGACCAGGCAGCAGGCCACCACGAAGCCGGTGATCTCGTCGGTCGCGAGGAGCGCCCGGTCGAGCGGCGTCTCGCAGGCGACGCCCCAGCGGGTGTAGTGGGCCGAGACGGCATGGGCCAGCGCCTCCTCGCCGCGCTCCCGCAGCCACGCCA
>CAZVKD010000046.1:0-6581 GCA_964627675.1 uncultured Gemmatimonadaceae bacterium | reverse complement strand
GTGGCCAGCACGTCGTCGGAGCCCTGCCCGATGTCGGTGGAGCCACAGAACACCGTCACGCCGCCGCTGCGATCCAGTTTGAGCTGCACCGCCGATTGGGGCATGTCGTTCCAGTAAATCGGTATGCCTGCGCCGCAGATGTAGGAGGAACACGCCAGCCCCACGCCGCGGCCGTAGGGTAGCTGCCGGAACTTCCTGGCCCAGCCGGATCCGTCCACCACCTTGCGGATGCAGGTACCCAGTCCAACGGAGCCCACGCGGAGGTAGTTGGCGGTCAATGTGCCCGGCGGAACGATGTGCCGCAGCCGCATCTCGGCGGGGTCGAGCTGCAAGTCTTCGGCGATCTTGTCCAGGTGCACTTCGAGCGCGAACCGCGGCTGCGGTGTCCCGTGCCCCCGCTTGGGCCCGCAGGGCGGCTTGTTGGTGAACGCGCGGGCGCCCTGGAACCTGTATCGCGGGACCTGATACGTGACGGTTTGCAGCGCGCCGGTGTAATACATGCTCGCCACGCCGTAGGAGCCGTAGGCGCCGCCGTCGAGCAGCGACCGGAAGTGCATCGCCGTGATGGCCCCGTCCCGTTTGACGCCGGTCCTCACCCACATGAGGACGGGATGGCGGCCCCGGTGACAGTAGAACACTTCTTCCCGCGTGAGCGTGATCTTCACCGGCCGCCCCGTCATCATGGCGAGCTTGGCGACCACGACCTCGTGATTCATGGGATCGCTCTTGCCGCCGAACCCGCCGCCGTTGGGGCAGGCGATCACGCGAATGCGCGAGGCGGGAACGTCCAGTACCTTCGCCAGCGCGCGGGCATGGAGGTAGTGGGGCGTTTGGGTCGAGGCCCAAACGGTGAGTGTCCCGTCCGGGGACCATTCGGCCAGCGCGGCGTGCTGCTCCATGGGGAGGTGTGTGCTCCCCTGGTAGAAGAACAGGTCTTCGCGGACGTGGTCCGCGTCCGCAAAGCCGGCCTCAACGTCGCCGAACTCGAGGTGGGTGAGCTTTTGCAGGTTGTTATGCTTCGCGGAATCGTGGATCTTCGGCTCGGCCGTTCCGATCGCGTCCTCGGGCGAGGCGATCGCCGGGAGCACGTCGTACTCGACCTCGATCAGGTCGAGCGCCGCCGTCGCGATGTCCTCGCTGGTGGCCGCCACCGCCGCCACGGGATCGCCCACGTAACGCACCGTGTCCACCGCCAGCGCGTGTTCGTCCTGGCTGACCGGGAGGATGCCGAACGGCGTGGGAAGGTCCCTGCCGGTGAGCACCGCCTTTACGCCGCGGAGCGCCGCGGCGCGCGACGGGTCAATGCGAACAATCCTGGCGTGGGGATGCGGTGAGCGCAGCAGCCGGGCGTAGAGCATGCGGGGCACGGCGAGATCGTCGGCGAACTTGGTGGCGCCCAGCACCTTCGCCGTGGCGTCCCCCTTGCGATGCGCCCGGCCCACGACCCGGCGAGCGAACGCCTCGCGATTGGAGGCGCGCCGGTCCGGCGGGCCGCCTTCACCGTTCGCCATAGATGGACTCCTCCCGCGGGCGCGCGTCCTCGCCCCGCATCCACGCGGCGGCCAGCTCGACCGCCTCGTAGATCTTGACGTAGCCGGTGCAACGGCACAGGTTGCCGGCGAGCGCTTGCTTGATTTGATCGCGCGTGGGGGCGGGATTGCCCTCGATCAGCGCCTCCGCCGCGAGGAGGATCCCCGGCGTGCAATAGCCGCACTGCGCTGCGCCGAGGTCGGCGAACGCTCGCTGGAGCGGATGCAGCTGCGCCCCCTGGGCCATGCCCTCCACCGTGCGGACGGACTTGCCCCTGCAGGCCGGGCCGGGAACGAGACAGGACAGCACAGGCGTGCCGTCCACCCGCACCGTGCAGGTGCCGCACTCACCCAGTTCGCAGCCGTGTTTCGTGCCGGTGAGGCCGAGGTCTTCGCGCAGGATTTCGAGCAACGTCTTCTGAGGCGGGACGAGGACCTCCACCGCTTCGCCGTTTACCTCGAACCCCAGGCGCACCTTCCCCGTCGCGTCAGACCGCCGATGTGCCAAAAAGAAATGCCTCCGTCTGTTTCGTGAGGAATTGCTTGGCCTTGGGATCGAGCAGATTGAGCCCGTAGTGATTGATCACGGCGGTTTGCTGCCGCAGCCACTCCTTCCAGCAGACCTGGCAAATGGATGCATGAATCCGCACGCCGAGATCGCCCGGCAGGGGCGGACGGGCGAGCGACTCGCGCGTTTGGCCGCAGCGGACACAGGTGATGGTGGACATCGTCCTCCGATGAGCATCGGGCCTCGTTACGTGAGCGACGAGGACAGCCAGGGTCGGGCCAACCGGCTGCCGGGAGCGGATTGCCAGCGGCCGCGACGCATGGCTAATTCCCGGCTGCCGAGGGCTGGCCGCCTGCGCCCAACGCCTCCGGCCGCCGACTCACACAGGGGAATCTAACTCTGGACCCCACCAGTCCAAGCCGTGTCCCCGATCCCCGCGTCGGCCTCTGTGCGGATTGCCTGCACAGTCGCCAGATTTCGACGCGGCGGGGCTCGGTGTTCTGGCGCTGTGGCCGCTCCGAATCCGATCCTGCTTTTCCCAAGTACCCCGTACTGCCGGTGCTGCGGTGCGCCGGGTACGAGCCGGTTTCACAATTCGAACGGGAGTCCCGATGAGCGCTGGATCTGGGCCGGGATGCCGGCGTAGGCTGTCCGTTTGCCGTCCCCCGTCGTCTGCATCGCCGACCGCGGCCGGATCGCGAGTCGCGGTCAACGGACGACGAAACCTGCGTTCCCTGCCGGTTCTGGCGGTTGGATCCCTCTTGTGCTGCTGGTTGGTCCTGCCCGTCCCACTCCTCGCCCAGGACCGCTACGTGGAGCAAGCCCGCCAGCTCTTGCGCGAAGTGCCGCTGATTGACGGGCACAACGACCTCCCGTGGGCGGTGCGGACGGGTTTCGCGTTGAGCCTCGACTCGGCGGACATCGCCCGGCCGCAACCCCGTCTCATGACCGACATTCCGCGGCTCAAGCAAGGGCTGGTGGGCGGGCAGTTCTGGTCCGCCTATTCGCCGAGCGCGTTCGAGGGGCGCGGCGCCGCGCGGGGGGGATGGGAGCAGGTGGATGTGGTGCACCGTCTCGTGGCCAAGTACCCCGAGACCTTCGAGATGGCGGGGACGGCGGACGACGTGGTGCGCATTCATCGCGCGGGCAGGATCGCCTCGCTCATCGGCCTCGAGGGCGGGCATATGATCGAGAACTCCCTCGGCGTGCTGCGGGAGTTCTACGCGCGCGGCGTGCGCTACATGACGCTCACCCATTCTCGCAACGTGGATTGGGCCGATGCCGCCACGGACACGCTCCGGCACGGCGGCCTCACGCGGTTCGGCGAGGAAGTCGTCCGCGAGATGAACCGACTGGGCATGCTGGTGGACCTGTCGCACGTGTCGGACTCCACCATGTGGGACGTGCTCCGGGTGACCGAAGCGCCGGTGATTTTTTCGCACTCTTCATCCCGGCGCTTCACGCCCCATCGGCGCAACGTGCCCGACGACGTGCTCGTCGCGGTGGCGCGAAACGGTGGGATCGTGATGGTCAACTACGTGTCGTCGTTCATTCATCTCCCGGCCTACGAGCACGGCCAGCGCGCCCAGGGGTACGAGCGCGGGCTCCGGCAGCGCGGCCTCGACCCCAACGTCGTTCGGGACTCCCTGGAGGCCTGGTATCGCGCCAACCCTGAGCCCCGACCTTCGCTGGCCGTGGTCGCCGATCACATGGATCACATCCGCGCGGTTGCCGGCGTGGATCACGTGGGCATCGGGTCGGACCTGGATGGCATTGACACCACCCCCATCGGCTTGGAAGACGTCTCCACCTTCCCGGCGCTGATCGCCGAGTTGCTGCGGCGCGGCTGGAGCGCGGAGGATGCGAAGAAGGCGGCCGGGCTCAACGCCTTGCGCGTGATGCGGGCGAACGAAGCGGTGGCTGCGCGGCTCCAGCGCACCCGCGCGCCGAGCGTGGCGCAGATCGAGGTGCTGGATGGATGGAGCGCGAAACCGCCGTGGGAGGGACCCAGTAGATAGCGACCGGAGGAGTTCATGCGTTCCTGGATCATCGCAGCACTCACGGTCTCCCAGTGTGCCTGCGCCGGGCCGGCCGTCGAGAACATCCGTTCGCGCGACCTGGAAGAAGCGCTGATGGCGTTTCGCGGCAACATTGCGGCGATCCATCGGCGGGACGTCGAAGGTTACCTTTCGCACTATCTCGACTCCCCGGAGCTGGTGATTGCCGGCGCCGACTCGCTCCGCCGGGGTTATGTGGCGTTCGCCGCGGCGCGGCGAGCGAGCCGGGACTGGCCGGACACCCTCATGGCGGGCGAGCCGACGCTGGTGTGGTTGGCGCCCGGCGTGGTGTACGGCGCGTACCCTTATACGGTGATCCAGAACGGGGATACCGCCTCAGGTTGGTCGGAGCGCGTGTTGCTCAAGACGGGCGACGCATGGAAGGTGGTTGTGACCAGCCGGATAGATCGGTGCCGGTGTGAATGACGGAACGAATGCGCGGTCCGTCTGCCGTGGTTTCAACCAACCGCTTGACGGGACCACGGACGGCGGACACTGGATGACGGACCACCCAACGCGGGAGCGATCTGTGACGCGGAGCCTTTGGAGCCTCTCGCTGGCGCTCAGTATGGCCGTGCCAGCGCTCGCCCAGGACAAGCAGGTGATCGCCGGCCCCGGCGCGGTCGAGGGACTGCCGTTCTCCCCGGCCGTCCGCGTGGGCAACGTGCTGTATCTTTCCGGACAGATCGGCAACGTGCCCGGCACCCGCACGGTGGTGCCCGGCGGCATCGCGGCGGAGACGCGCCAGACGCTCGAGAACATCAGGGCCGTGCTCGAGCACGCCGGCAGCTCGCTGGATCGGGTGTTCAAGTGCACGGTGTTTTTGCTCGACATCAATGACTACGCGGCCATGAACCAGGTGTACGCCGCCTTCTTCCCCAAGGATCCGCCTGCACGCTCGACCGTCGCCGGGAGCGGACTCGCCCTCGGCGCGCGCGTGGAGATCGAGTGCCTGGCGCTCGCCGGCCGATGAAAGTCCAGCGCCAGCTCGCCGCCCTCGAGCCGCTGATCCTCGACCCCGTGCGCGGCGTAAGCGGGGAAGATTGGCATCGCCGAGTTCCCGGGAAGTGGAGCCTGGCGCAGATCATCCGTCACGTCGCGATCGGGGTGGACTATTCCGCGACGATGTTCGAGGCCCGGGCGGCCAAGACCGACATGCGCCGTCGCTCCACGCCGGGCCAGGCCATCATGCGCCACCTCATTCTGGGGCTGGGCAAGTTTCCCAAGGGGAGGGAAGCGCCCGCGGGCAGCGTCCCGGAAGACCGGCCGGATGCGGAGGCCGCGGCGGCGCAGATCCGCATGGGCATCGCTCGGCTCGAGGGGCTGGTGGAGACGTGGCCGCGGGAACGCTGGACCCGAATCTTCGTCAAGCATCCCGTGCTCGGCGACCTGACCCTTCCCGAGTGGATCCGCTTCCACTACGTCCATTGCCGTCATCATGGCCGTCAGATTCAGGCGCGGCTGCGGTGGCTGCGCACGCAGCGGGCCGCCACGCCGGGGTAGGCTGAGCGCCCGGTCCCCGGCCGGCTCATTGTGCCCCTGACCCCAGGGAGCCTCATGCCTTCGCACGAACGCCGAGCCACGCCTCTTCCCCAGCCGCCGCTTTGCAGCCGGCCTGGAGGTGGAAACACCGCTCAGCCGTTCACGACGGCCATCCCCGTGGTGGCCGCGGCCGGGCTCATGCCGCTCGCCGGGTTTCCAGCCGCGGTCAACGCGTGCGCCATGGCCGCCGCCGCCACCGCGGCGCACTCGCGGGGCGCGATGGCGAGCAACGCCGAGCCTGCGCCGGAGATCGTGACGCCGTAGGCCCCCGCGCTGCAGCCGGCGCGCACGGCCGCATCGAACCCTGGAATCAGGTCCTGCCGCCTGGGCACCGCGATCCGGTCCTGCATGCCGAAGCGGAGGAGATCGCCGTCGCCCCGCGTCAGTCCCAGGACCAGCGCGGCGGCCCGCGCCGCCTGATCCACTGCAGTCTCTCGGCCAACGTCCGCCGGCAGCCGGGCGCGTGCCACGTTCGTGCTCAATGGCGCGTCCGGCACGGCGAGCGCGATCCCCAGCGAGGGATGCAGCGAGAGGCGCGCCGGTGGTGACGAGGCGAGAAATAATCCCCCGTAGACCGCGGGCCCGGCGTTGTCCGGGTGTCCCTCAGCGGCCGCCACGTCCCGGAACACGGTCTCGCGATCGAGCGCGTGGCCTCGTGCCAGTCGGGCGAGCGCGACCGCCGCCACTCGCGCCGCCGCGGAAGAACCCAGGCCCTTGCCCACGGGGATCGCCGAGCGGGCTTCGAGGTGCCAGACATCGGACAGTTCGTGTTGTCGGAGGATCGCGCTCATGATGTCCGCCGATTGATCGAGGCCCGCCAGCGTACCCTCGAACCGGGCAGGGGCGCTCCGTTCGACCAGCCGCGCTTCGAGCCACAGATCGAGGGCGAGCCCGAGGCAGTCGAACCCGGCGCCGAGGTTGGAGGTCGAGGCGGGAACGCGAACG
>CAZVKD010000045.1:0-13872 GCA_964627675.1 uncultured Gemmatimonadaceae bacterium | reverse complement strand
CCGAGGGCCTCTCTCAGGGTGGACACCTGCACCCGCAGGAGCTGACGCTCCTGTTCGAGCGCCTGGATGGATTGAACGACGGCCTGTTCTTCCACGGAGAGGTCCGTGATCTGCTGCCCCTCCTTGAACTGCTGGAGCTCCGCCAGTTTCGCCCGATAGGACCCATCGGCGCGCGCCAACTGCTGGGCGATGTACTCGCGCTTGCGCGCGGCGATCTCGCGCGCCCGGCGTGCGCCGTCGGCGCGAAGGGACACCGCGGCGGCGTTGAGGATCTTGGGGACCAGGGACGGGTCGGTGCCGGTGAACGTGATGTCCACGGCGTTGGTGCCGCTCCGCACGCGGTAGGAGAGGCCGGCGCTCACCCATGCGGCGGCGGCCTCTCGAGTCGTCACCCGAAACGGAACCGTCTTGTGCTCGGCGCTGGGCACGACCGTGAGCGTGACCCCGGGGATCCTGGCAGGTTTGTCATAGCCGGCGGCCGCGACCACGGTCCCGGCCCCGTCGTGAATCTCATAGCCCTCCGGGCCCCGCAACACCAGGGAGTATTGGCCCGGCGCGGCGCTCGAATCGGCAGTCACGCCGATGAATACCTGGTCCCGAGCCGTCCGCGGGTCGTTGGGTTCGACGTGAAGCGCCAACGCGTCCACGACTTCGAGTGCCAGCGCTTGGGTGGTGAGGATCAGCGCTTCGGAGAGTACCGGGTCGGTTTGCAGCGCGAGCTCGTCAACGTCTATGTCGTCGAGCCGCGCGAAGACTTGCTTGGGCGAGGAGATCTGGACCGTGAGCTGCGACTGAAACCGCGGCACTTCGTTCCGACTGCCGAACCAAGACGCCAGCGTGACCAGGCCCGCCAATAACGCCACGATCCGCCAGTGGCCCGCCACAACGGCCACGAGATCGCGCAGGTGAACCTCGCGCTGGTGCACGATTCGGGTGAGGCGAGAGGGACGCTCCCCGGTTGTATTCATTGAACTGCCGGGTTGACGTAAAGGGGGAACGATCGTCTGATCTTGTTGGGAAGCCGTGACGGAACCCGGGCCGCGGGGAAGCGGAGCATCGGGTTGGCGTGACCCGTGTGGCCCGCGCGCGCAGGCGTTGGCCTGCTGGCGCGTACCTTCAGTGGGCCGACAGCGCTCTCAGCGCGGACGGATCACCTCCGGGGATGGGGAGCGGCTACCGTGACGTTTTCCGAGCCAATTTTATGTGTGTTCGCCCGGCTTCGCAAGTACATGTTCGTCAAGCGTTTACATGAGCCGTCCGGGTTTTCGGAACCGGCGCACTGAGCCCCCGGTGCATCCCACAGCCCGGGTTCTAGGTGTGGCCCAGGTTTTCAAGGAGACCCTCGACCTGGGTACCGTGGCCGCCGCTCTTGAGCGAGGGATCCTGGCGGCCGGATTCGAGCCGCTCGTGCTGGGGGCGAGCGATGGTGGGGATGGACTGCTGGACGCCCTTTCGCCGGAGATCAGGCGAACGACCCGTCACGTGGTGGCCGGACCGCTGGGAGCCTCGGTAGAGGTGAGCGCCGGCTGGCTGGACCCCGAAACGGCGGTGGTGGAGTCCCGTCTGGTGTGTGGGCTCAGCCTGCTGGGCGCCGGAGAGCGAGATCCTGAGAGGACCACCACACGCGGGGTGGGAGAGCTGCTGGATGCGCTCATCGGGCTGGGCGCTCGCCGGATCATTGTGGGGCTGGGAGGCAGCGCGACGATGGACGGTGGAGCGGGCATGGCTCGGGCGTGGGGTTGGGAGTTCCTCGATTCCAGTGGCCGTCACGTGCCCGAGGGGGGTGGAGGCCTGGAGCACGTGGCCCGGGTACGGCCGGGACGACGCCCCAATGCCGGGATCACCGGGCTCATGGACGTGCGGCACGTGCTGGCAGGTCCGGCAGGTGCCATCCAGTTCGCCGAGCAAAAAGGGGCGACGCCTGAGATCGCCGCCGCCCTGGACCGCGGACTCCGCAAACTGGCGGCAGTGGTGGATTCCGGCGGCGCGCTCTCGCGGCGGAGCGGCGCGGGTGCCGCCGGCGGACTGGGATTCGGCCTGATGGCGTTCGCTGGCGCCGAACTGGTAGCTGGGGCCACCTGGATGCTCGATCGGCTGCGCTTCGACTCGTTGCTGGCGGGCGCCCGTGCCGTGGTGGTGGGGGAAGGGCGCTTCGACGCCACGTCCTTAGGCGGCAAGCTTGCCGGCGAGGTTCTGGCCCGGGCCGCCGCTCGGGGCGTGCCGTCGGTTCTGGCTGCGCCCAGCGTCACGGTGACGCCGCCGGGGCGCGTGGTCATCGAGACCGGGGGAGGTGTGTGGAGCGCCGCCGAGCTGGGGCGCCGGGTGGAGGCGGGGCTCAGGCGCATGGTTTCCCTATCGTCCCGGTAGCGTCTCGTCTATCTTCCGCGCTTCCGCAGCGGGGTTTCCTCCATCCACGCGCTGGTCGGATCGTCATGGCAGACACCACGGTAATGGACAAGCTGGTTTCTCTGGCCAAGCGGCGGGGCTTCGTCTTCCAGTCGTCGGAGATCTACGGTGGATTGGGGTCGGTGTGGGACTACGGTCCGCTGGGCGTAGAACTGAAGCGGAACTTGCGGGAGCGATGGTGGCGCTCCATGGTTCAGGAGCGCGAAGACATGGAAGGGTTGGACGCAGCGATCCTGATGCACCCGCGGGTGTGGGAGGCGTCGGGTCACGTGGCCGGGTTCACCGATCCGCTCACCGACTGCCGGCAGTGCAAGAACCGTTTTCGGGCGGACGACCCCCGGCTCAAGGGCGTGCCGGGGGAGCCCACCGCCCAATGCCCGGTGTGCGGCAGTCGGGGGACGCTCACGGCTCCGCGCCTGTTCAACTTGATGTTCAGGACGTTCATGGGCCCGGTGGAGGAAGACGCCGCAGTGGTGTACCTCCGCCCGGAGACGGCCCAGGGCATCTACGTCAACTATCTCAACGTGCTCCAATCGTCGCGCCAGAAGGTGCCGTTCGGGATCGCTCAGGTGGGCAAGGCGTTCCGTAACGAGATCACGCCCGGGAATTTCATCTTTCGAACCCGCGAATTCGAGCAGATGGAGATGCAGTTTTTCGTCCGTCCCGGCGAGGACGAGCGCTGGTTCGAGTATTGGCGGGAGCAGCGGATGGCGTGGCACCGGGCCCTGGGGATCACGGCGTCGAAGCTCCAGTTTCATGAGCACACCGAGGAAGAGCTGGCGCACTACGCGAAGGTCGGCTGCGACATCCAGTACGAGTTCCCCTTCGGCTGGCAGGAGTTCGAGGGCATCCATAACCGGACCGACTTCGATCTGAGCCGCCACCAGCAGTTCTCGGGGCGGAAGCTCGAGTACGTGGACACCGGCGCCGGCGAGCGATTCACGCCGTACATCATCGAGACGTCGCTCGGGCTCGATCGCTTATTGCTCGTGGTGCTGGTGGATGCCTACCGCGAGGAGAAGGTGGGGGACGAGGAGCGCGTGGTGCTCCGGCTGCATCCGGCGCTGGCGCCCATCAAGGCGGGGGTCTTTCCCCTGGTGAAGAAGGACGGCATGCCGGAGGTGGCTCGGAAGCTGTTCGAGGATCTGAAGTCGAGGTTCCCGGTGTTCTACGATGACAGTGGCTCCATCGGCCGGCGGTACCGGCGACAGGACGAGGCGGGCACGCCGTTCGGCGTGACGGTGGATGGGCAGACGATCGAGGATCGTACCGTAACGATCCGGGATCGCGACACGCTCGCGCAGGAGCGGGTGTCGCTCGATCAGGTCGCTGCCCGGCTGCGCGATCGTCTCGAGCAGTGAACGTCCGGACGCTCGAGATCGAGGGGGAACGCCTCCATCAGGAATTGGGTCGGGAGTATTATCTCACCGGCTCGGGGCACAAGACCGAGGCGGCATTCGAGGCGATCTACGCGCGGTACCCCACGCTGCTCACGGATGAGGCGCTGGCCTGCGCGCGAGAGACCGGCGACCGGAGCCTGCTCGAATGGGTTGTCGGCCTGCGGGTCGGTCGCGCCGTGTCCGGGCTGGAGGAGCGACAGCTGGCCTGGGAGCAGCAGGCCGTGGTGCGCGTGGATGGCGGCCAGGTCCCTTACTTGCGCGTGCCCATCGAGCTGGTGAACCTCGAGGACCGGGCGGCGCGCAGGCTGCTGGATGAGCGCCGCGCCGAACTCGTGAGCGCCGAACTGACGCCGCTGCTGAAGCAGCGCTTCGAGCGCGAGCGGGACGTGCTCGGCACCCTGGGGTACGCCGATTATGTGACGGCGGTGAGCGCGCTGTCCGGTATTGACCTCGTGGCGCTCAGCCGGGCGGCGGACGCATTCCTGAGCGGCACGGCGGACCTGTATCGCGAGGCGTTGGGCAGGCTGGTGCGGCGCCGACTGCCCGGCGTGCCGGTCTCGGGGCTGGTCCGGTCGGACGCCTCGTGGGCCTTCCGAGTGCGGGAATTCGACGGCGCCTTTCCCGGCGGGGCCATGATCGAGACCGCCACCCGGCAGATGGCCGAGATGGGGCTCGACGCCACCCAACACGGGCGGATCAGCTACGATACGGACGAGCGAGCCGGCAAGCAGCCCCGCGCGTTCTGCGTGCCGGTACGCGTGCCCGAGGAGGTGTACCTCGTGCTCCGGCCGCGCGGCGGGCATGCCGACTATCGCACCTTGTGGCACGAGATGGGGCATGCGCTGCACTACGCCTCCGTCGGGGCCGCGCAACCCTTTGCCGCCCGCTGGCTGGGCGACAACTCGGTGACTGAAGCCTTCGCGATGCTGTGGGATCACATGACCGTCACCGAGGGGTGGCTGCGACGGTACGCGCGCTTGGGCCGCGACGACGCGGCGCGGCTGATGTTCGAGCTGGGCGTGCACGAGCTGTATGTGGTGCGCCGATACGCCGCGAAGCTGGCCTATGAGCTGGTGCTGCACCGGGACGGCCCCGATGCCCCGGGCGAGTACGCGGAGCGACTGACCGAGGCCACGCTGTTCCGCTACCCGCGAGACGATTATTTGGCGGATGTTGATCCCTGGTTCTACGCCGCGCGGTACCTGCGGGCCTGGCAGCTCGAGGCGGCGTTGGCGGCGGCACTGGTGGAGCGGTTCGACGCCGACTGGTATCGCCATCCACGCGCCGGTGCGTACGTCCAGCAGCTGATGGGCCGGGGCCAGGCCGTGCCGGCCGATCGGCTGGCGGAGGAGGTCACGGCCGCCCCGCTCTCCTTCGCGGCATTGGTGACGCGACTGGAGCGCCTGCTGGGCTGAGACATCACTCGGATCTCGGAGGGAGCGGTGACGCAGCGATTCACGTCGCGGTGGGCCATGCTGCTCGCGATGCTCAGCATGGCGGTGGGCACGGGCAATATCTGGCGGTTCCCTCGCATCGCGGCCCAGAACGGCGGCGGCGAGTTCCTCGTGGCATGGGTGTGTTTCCTGTTCCTGTGGTCCATCCCGCTGTTCCTGGTGGAGTTCGGTCTCGGACGGTCCACGCGGGTGGGGCCCGTCTCCGCGTTCATGGACGTGGCGGGGCCGCGCTGGGCCTGGATGGGCGCCTTCGTCGCCCTCGTCACAACGGCCATCATGTTCTATTACTCCGTTGTGACGGGTTGGACGCTGCGCTACGTGGTTGCGGCCGTCGCGGGCGAAATCCCCCGCGGGGAACCGGGGGGCTTCTGGCGCGCGTACACCGGATCTGCCTGGCCCGTGGTCACCCACGGGATTTCCATCGCCCTTGGCGTTTGGGTCATCGCGCGCGGCGTTACGGCGATCGAGCGCGTCGCCAAGGTGCTCATGCCCACGCTGATCGTGCTGGTGCTGGCGCTGACCGTGCGCGCGGTCACGCTGCCCGGCGCCGGCGGTGGGCTGGCATACCTGTTCTCGGTGGATTGGCATGCGCTGGGCAACGCGCGCATTTGGATTGAGGCGCTGACCCAGAACGCGTGGGACACCGGGGCGGGATGGGGGCTCATCCTGTGCTACGCGGCGTATCTGCGAGAGAAAGAAGACACCGCGCTCAACGCGTTCATCGTTCCAACCGCGAACAACACCGTCTCGCTCACCGCCGGGATCATGGTCATGGCGACCGTGTTCGCCGTCATCCCGGAGCTGGTGGCGGACCTCGCCGCCAATCCCGATGCCCTGTCGTCGTACCCGGCCCTGGCCGACGCCCTTCGCGCCGGGCAGCCCCTCAGCGCCGACCTGATCGAACGGACGATCTTCGGCGCCGGCAACGAAGGGCTGACCTTCGTGTGGATGCCTCAGCTGTTTGCCCGGGTGCCGTTCGGGCACGTCTTCATGGCGTTGTTCTTCCTGGCCCTGTTCTTTGCCGCCTTTACCAGCCTCGTGGCCATGATCGAACTGGCAGCCCGGGTACTTGCCGACGCGGGTGTCCCGCGTCACCAGGCGCTCTGGGGCGTCGGCACCGTGGGATTCCTCGTCGGTGTGCCGTCGGCGCTCTCGCTGGACGTGCTGCACAATCAGGATTGGGTGTGGGGCGTGGGCCTCATGGTCTCCGGATTGTTCTTCGCCGCGGCAGTGTCGGCGCATGGTGTGCGCCGATTCCGCGAGGCGAACTTGAACCACGAGCATTCGGACATTCGTATCGGAGGGTGGTGGGACGTGGTCATCCGTGTTCTCGTCCCCCTCCAGGCTCTGGTGTTGCTCGGATGGTGGCTGTATCAGGCTCGCGGCTGGGATCCGGACGGCTGGCTCGATCCGTTCGCGGTCGAGAACGTGGGGACGATCGTCCTGCAATGGGGCGTGCTGATTGTCGTGCTCCTCGCGGCGAATCGCTGGCTCGCCGCGCGCGTGGCGCGCGCCAGAAGCCAGCCAGCTGCGGGGTCACTTCCCGCGCCGCCGCCGGCAATCCCGTGAGCGAGCCGTGCAGCTCAGGGATTTTCAGGAACTGGTGGACCGACTCGCGAAGGATGTTCCGCGCCCCTACCTCGACGGCATCGTCGGGATCGAGGTGAGTCCCAAGACGGTTCCGGACCCGGTACGGGCGGGCGTGTACACCTTGGGCGAGTGCATTCCGGTCGAGACCGGCGGCGAGACTGTTCCGTCCCGGGTCGTGTTGTATCACGGGTCGTTTCAGGCATTGGCGCAAGAGCGCTCAGGCTTCGACTGGCGCGAAGAAGCGTGGGAGACGCTGTTGCACGAGCTGCGGCATCATCTCGAGTGGCGGGCGAACGCGACCGGGCTGGAGGCCTATGACTGGGCGGCGGAACAGAACTTTCGCCGGTCCGATGGTGAGTCCTTCGATCCGTTGTTCCATCTGTCGGGCGAGCGGCTGGACGAGGGGGTGTATCGGGTGGAGGACGACGTGTTCTGGGACGTGGTCGTCCGGCGCCCACCGCCTGAGATCGAGATCCCCTGGCACGGGCGGCGGTACCGGGTGGCTGTTCCGCGGGAGGCGCCCCCGCTGTATCTCGCCGTTGCCGGGCTCGAGCCCGAACCCGCCGGTCAGGTGGTAGTCGTGGTGCGCCGAAAGCCGAGGGTGCGCGACCTGTTTCGGCGACCTGGCCCACCGAGGGCGCATCGTGTCGTCGCCCGCCGCGTCGGCTGAGCCGGCGGTCCTGCTGGAGACGCGGGATCTCGTGTTCCGCGCGAAACTCGAGGGTGTGGTCCGTTCGGCGGGTGGCCGCGTCACCCGCGCCCCGCCCGCCGCCTTGGCGGTTGTGGAGTTGAGCGGGCCCGCGGCCGTGGAGCGGGTGCGTGAGCTCGTGGCGGCGGGTGTTCCCGTTCTGGCGTTCGGTCCGCATGTCGAGGCCGACCTGTTGCGAGCGGCGCGGGAGGCCGGGGCGGAGGCGGTGCCGAATTCTCGGGTGGAAGTCGCGTTGCGGCGGAGGCTCGGGCGGCCCGGAGGCGGCTGACCGGGGCTCCTGCTACCCCGCCGGGCCGTGCGTGCCCCGTGCCCGGGCCGGGTCCCGCGGGGCGTCTCATGCTTGAATGCCTGAGCCGTCGGGCCATGATCCGGCTTTCGGCCGCCACATTCGTCCGCCCCCCTTCTCGTGTATCTTCTTGCGCTATGATCTACCAGACTGTGACCTCGCTGCCGGCTCCGGCCGTGCTGGAACGCGCCAAGGTGTTTTTCACCGAGCGAGTTCCCCACCACACGGCCTACCTCGAGACGGAGGGGCCCGCCTTCGCCACGTTTCGGGGGCAGGGAGGTGAAGAGGTCGCCGTGGCGGTCGCCCCCGCGGATGGCGGCACGCGAGTGCGGGCGTCGTCGCTGTTCTTTGACCAGGCGATCGGCCGATTCTTCTCCTCCCTGCCCGCGGGGAACGAGGCGGGATGAGCGCGGTGTCGGCTCCGACCCTGCGCCCCCTGCGAATCCGCGTCTGGGTGCCCGACGTGTGGGACACGGTCGAGCTTTCGGTCCCGCCGACCGCCACGGCCGCCGATGTAAAGGCGGCGGCGCTGCGCCAGGCCATGGGGTGCCTGCCGCCGGTTGACCAGTACGAAGTCAAGTTCCGTGGCGCCCTGGTGACGGATGAGCGCCGCACGCTGGCAGACCTGGGGGTGCGGGACGGCGCGCCTCTGATCGTGCTTCCGGCTCGGCGCCGACCGGTGAGGTGAGCGGGCGTCGTGGGTCCGGCGTGCGCGCCGGGATGGTGGCGGCGGTCGGCTTCCTACTGCTCGACGCCGTTCTACTCGGGCTGGCGGCCGTGTGGGGTCGCCGGCCCGTGCTGTTTGCTTGGGCCGCGGTGTTCGCGATCGGGGCTGTGGGTGTACTGCTGTTGTGGCGACGGTACCTGAAACAGTTGGGCGAGCTCAGCGATCAGCGCCGGGCCATGAAACAGGAGGTCGAGCGCCTGCGCGACGCCGTGCGGAAGGGCTCCCCTGGCTGAGTGGGGCTCAGGTGACCGCTGGCGCTGACGGCCGGGCTCGAGTGTTCTGGCATCCGTCGCACCGGGGGCACGATCCCGGGCCTGGCCACCCCGAGTCCCCTGGCCGCATCAGCGCGATTCTTGAACACCTGGCGGTGTCTCGACTGGCCGAGCGCTTGAGCATCGAGGAATGCGGCGAGGTGGACGACGCCCTGCTGGGTCGAGTGCACCACCCCGAGTACCTGCGGCGGCTCGAAGTCGTGACCCAGCGAGGCGGCGGGCGGTTGGATGCGGATACGGTGATGGTTGCCGGGAGCCTCGGAGCCGCCCGGCACGCCGCGGGCGCGGCCGTCGCCGCGGCTCGGAGCGCCCTGGCTGGCATCCCGGCGTTCGCCGCGATCCGCCCGCCGGGCCATCATGCGACGGCTCGCGAGGCGATGGGGTTTTGCCTGCTGAACAACGTGGTGATTGCGGCTCGGGCCGTGCTCGATGAGTTCGCGCTCGAGCGCGTCTTGATCGTGGACTGGGACGTGCACCACGGCAACGGTACGCAAGACCTGGTGGAGCGCGAGCCGCGTATTCGGTTCGTGTCCCTGCATCAGTGGCCGCTCTACCCGGGGACGGGCCGCGCAGACGAGCGTGGTGTGGGGAACATCTTCAACGTGCCGAGACCGCCTGGGCTGCCCCGCGCGACCTACGTGGCGGACCTGGAAGAGGCCGTGGCTCGGGCCACCGACGGATGGCGCCCCGACCTGATCCTCGTCTCGGCCGGATTCGACGCGATGGCGGGCGACCCGCTGGCCGGGTTCACGTTGGAGCCCGAGGACTACGCCACCTGGACTCGGTCGTGGCGGCG
Source organism: uncultured Gemmatimonadaceae bacterium (assembly GCA_964627675.1). Classification (GTDB taxonomy): domain Bacteria; phylum Gemmatimonadota; class Gemmatimonadetes; order Gemmatimonadales; family GWC2-71-9; genus JACQHC01. The sequence goes on along the minus strand of CAZVKD010000045.1, from coordinate 4,232 downwards.
CTTCGGTGTGCCCATCGCGTCGGTGCTCGAAGGCGGATACCTGCCTCACCGGATTCGCCTCGCGGCCGAGGCGCATCTCGCGGCACTGCTGTAGGCGCCTCTCGCGATGACGGTCCTGGCGCGATCGGCATGTGCCGTGGCTCTGCCGCTGCCGGTTGCGCAGGCGTATCGCTACGCCGTTCCCCCGGCCCTGGTGGATCGGGTGGTAGCCGGGATGCGGGTGGTGGTACCGGTGCGCACGCGGGAGATGGTCGGCGTCGTGGTGGAGGCGGGTTTGGAGGGCGACCCGTCGCTGCGTTCGGTCCTGCTGGTGACCGACGACGCCCCGCTCCTGTCTCCGGCGCTCCTGGCCCTGGCGAGATGGACCGCCCGCTACTATGGAGCGCCAACCGGTCTTGTCCTGCGGGCAATGCTGCCGGCGGCGCTGTGGGGTCGGTCGCGACTCGTGGTGCGGTTGGTGGACGCCGAGCGAGCCCCGGGCGGCGTCAGTCGGCTGGTCGCCGACACCCTTCGGGGCCTGGGTGGCAAGTCAGGGGTGCAGCGACTGGCGAGGAAGCTTCAGCGCCCGGTGTGGGATGCGGTGCAGCGCTTGGTCCGCGTCGGGGCGGTGGCGCTCGATGTCATTCCACCCGATCTCGGGCCCGCGGCCGGTGCCGAGCGCACCGTGAAGCTCACGCGAGCGTTGCCGTCGCTCATGGATCGGGAGCGAGTGTTCGCCCGCGCGCGCCGCCAGCGAGCCCTGTACGATACGCTGGACGCCATCGGTGGCGAGGCGGACGTGCGCCATCTCACCAGGCAACTCGGTTATTCGGCGGCAGTGGTGCGGGCCCTGGTGGACCGCGGGATCGCGGCGTATGCGGTGCGCGAGGCGCTCCGCGACCCGTTCGCGGGGGAGGCCACGCCGCCGCCCGCTGAACCGACTGAGGCGCAGCGGCGCGCGCTGGAGCAGCTCGGGGGCCTGCCCCCGGGAGGGGGAGCGACCCTGTTCGGCGTCACGGGCAGCGGCAAGACGCTGGTGTATCTCGAGATGCTTCGTCCCGAAGTCTCGCGTGGGCGGGGAGCGATCATCCTCATTCCGGAGATCTCCCTCACGCCCCAGACAGTGGCCCGGGTGCGCGGCGTGTTCGGTGACCGGGTGGCCGTGCTGCATAGCGCGTTGTCCGATGCCGAGCGTGCCGACGCCTGGCGCGCAATCGCCGCGGGGCGGCGGTCCGTGGTCGTGGGCGCTCGCTCGGCGGTCTTCGCCCCGGTGCCGGATCTGGCGGCGATCGTAGTGGACGAAGAACACGACGCCAGTTACAAGAACGGTGAGACGCCGCGGTACCACGCCCGCGACATCGCGCTCAGGCGGGCCCGGCTCGAGGGGGCCCGGGTCATGCTGGGCAGCGCCACACCCTCGCTCGAGACCTGGTCGGCGCGGGATCGCATCGCGGTGATCGAATTGCCGGAGCGAGCCGTTGCCGGTGGGCTGCCCGCCGTTCGACTGGTGGATCTCCGCACCGCGCCACGTGTGCTCGAGAGCGGGCCCGTGCCCTGGTCCGGGGAGTTGGATGAGGCGATCGAGCGACGGCTGGCCCGGAGCGAGCAGGGGATGGTGCTGCTGAACCGTCGCGGCTTCGCGCAGTTCATTCAGTGCGACGCCTGCGGCGATGTGACCCAGTGCCCGGCGTGCTCGATCTCGCTCACGCTGCACCGAGTGCCCGAGGCGCTGCGGTGCCACTACTGCGGCCATCGCGAGCCGGTGCCAGAGCGTTGTCGAAAGTGCGGACAGGCCGCGACGCGGACCCACGGTGTCGGCACCCAGGCGTTGGAGCGGTGGTTGGCGCAGCGATACCCCGAGGCCCGGTTGGCCCGGATGGATGCCGATACGACGTCTGCTCGCTGGTCGCACCGCCGCATCCTCGCGGCGTTCGCGCGGGGCGACATTGATCTGTTGGTCGGGACGCAGATGATCGCCAAGGGCCTGGACTTCCCGCGCGTCACGGTCGTGGGTGTGGTGGACGCCGACACGGCGCTTCATCTGCCGGACTTTCGAGCCGCGGAACGCACGTTCCAGCTGATCGCCCAGGTGGCCGGACGCGCGGGACGGGGACCCGCCGGTGGCGAGGTGATCGTCCAGACCCGGCGGCCGGACCATTACGCCCTGCGGGCGGCCGCCGCCCATGACTACCGCGCATTCGCCGCGGAAGAGATCGAAACGCGGCGATCGCCGCCCTATCCGCCGCACGTGGGACTGGTGAACGTCATCGTGAGTGGACCGGTCGAGGCGGCGGTGAGCCTGGCTGCCGGCGAGACTGCCGACTGGCTCTCGGGGTTGGTGGCGGCGCGGGCGCCGGGGGTCGTGACGGTGATCGGGCCGGCGCCGGCGCCGCTGGCGCGGGTGAAGGGCCGGTGGCGCTGGCACGTGGTGCTCAAGGCGGCGGAGCGCCGCTGGCTGGGGCGCGTCGTGCGATTCGCGGCCGCTCGCCTTCCGGTGGCGCGGCGGGCGGGCGTGCGGGTGACCTTCGATCGGGATCCCGTGTCACTGCTCTGATCCAGTGGGTTGAAACGCTATCCCGCTGCCCCTATCTTCACGCGCTCACCGATGGGCGCGCCCGCTTCCAGTCCCGGCCTCCCGATTTCACATCGGGCCCATTGCGCGACGCGCCGGATGCCACGTTCGCCCCGATGCCAGCCGACGGCGTCCTGCCCGACGGTTTCTTCCGCACCGCGAATCTGCCGACCTATGCGAATGCGCGGTCCGTGGCGCCCGGACATGACGGCCGACGGCGACGTTGCCGAGCATGGCCACGCGCTGTGCGCCATTGCGGTTGGCAACATGTTCCCCGACTACGTGGACGAGGGCGATGGCCGTTCGCCACCGCTTCCCGCGATCTGTGTAGATCCAACGGCGTTCGTGCTCGGCAAGCGGCGTGATCGGGGCACGCACCAGGCCTTCGGCGTGGTCACCAACCCGCAAGATGTCATGCACGGTCTGCGGTCGCACGTGGAGCCGTGGGAACAGCGGTAGGGCCGGGCGCCCGCGGCGGTCCGGGCGTCGGGCTCGGATGGACGCGCGTCGCTACGGCGGTGGGGCAGGCGTTCCCGACCGCCGAGGTGGGGCGGATTTGGGTGTTCCCGCCCGTGCGCCAGGAGGATCGGGAGTGGGGGACGGCCGTGGTGGGGCGGCGCGCTGAGGGGGACCGGCTGCGGGTTTACACCGCGCGGTACATGTTGATCGTTCGGGGGCGGGAGCGCGGCCAGGGCCGGGTTCTTTTGGAGGAAATCGGCGAGAGCCCCGCGCCGATAGTGGATGACGTGGTTCGGGGTGTTCAGGAACGGGCGGGTGAGTCGGATCCGCCGGTGGAGATCGCAACGGCGGTGTGGTTTGGCGCAGCGCCACTCTTACCTGAGGACGCGTCACGGTGATCGATCCCAAGCAATTCGTGCCCTCGAAGGCCTTTCTCACCAAAGGCGTCGGTCGCCACAGAGAGAAGCTGACGAGTTTCGAGCTGGCCTTGCGGGACGCGCGGATCGCCCAGTACAACCTGGTGCGCGTAAGCTCCATCTTTCCGCCGCAGTGCGCGCTGGTGTCGTGGGAGCAGGGCGTGAAGATGCTCATGCCGGGACAGGTGGTGTTCGCCGTCGTGGCCGAGGCCTCGACCAATGAACCTTCGAGGCTCGCGGCGGCGGCCATTGGTCTCGCCATCCCCGCGGACCACAACCATCATGGGTACATTTCCGAACACCATGCCTTCGGCCAACGTCAGCAGCCAGCGGGCGAGTACGCGGAGGACCTGGCTGCCAGCATGCTGGCTACGGTGCTCGGCGTACCGTTCGATCCGGACCAGGCGTGGGACCAGCGGAAGGAGCAGTGGCTCCTCTCGGGCGAAATCGTCAGGACCTTGAACATCAGTTGTACCGCCGAAGCGCAGGACGACGGGCGTTGGGTCACCGTGGTCAGCGCGGTGGTGTTCTGCGGATGAAGTGCTGAGGGGCGGGGCGCTCGGCGTGGAAGGACAGTCCGTCGGTCTCCTGATCGCCTTCACGGCAGGCCTCTTGAGCGTCCTGTCACCCTGTGTCCTGCCCCTCATTCCGAGCTACGTATCGTTCATCTCGGGCCTGTCGCTCGAGGAAGCGGGGACGCAGCGCTGGACGGCACTGCGACACGCCGGACTGTTCGTGTCGGGATTCACGGCCATTTTCGTGGCCCTCGGCGCGACCGCGACAGGTGTCGGGCGGTTATTGAACTA
>CAZVKD010000044.1:3406-13973 GCA_964627675.1 uncultured Gemmatimonadaceae bacterium | reverse complement strand
GGATGGATCCCGCACAGGCCTCGTCCGTGGTGCTCACGTCGGTGACCGACTGCGGGGGGTTCTTCAGTTTCCTGGGGCTCGCGACGGTGTTGGGCGGGCTGCTGTAGTGGCGAACCGCCTGAAGCGTCGCAGGCTGATGACAATCGTCCGAGCGCGCGGTCCATGTCCCCGGCATCGCGCGCGAGGTGTACCCCGGCGGCGACTTGCGCGCGAGCTGCGGACCGCGATGCCAGCGCCAGCCCGACCGCGCCGGCAGCCGGGTACCGACTCGTGCCACGATCGGGCCGCTACCCCCAGCTCTTCGCGTCCGGCGCCACACGGCGCAGGCTTTCGAGAAACCGGTAAGGGGAGCGCCGGGCGGATACCGGCGGGGCGGCGGCAGCCGGGGGAGGCGCAGCGGTGGCAGATCGCGCCGGGCCGGCCCGGAGCGCCCGCACTTCTTCCGCAACCACATTCAGCGTTCCACCGTCTTTTTGAAGCTTTCCCGTGACCCACAGGAACGGCTCCGCCCGGATCGCCGTGCGATCCCGGTCGTAGATATCCGGCCGGACGATCACATTGATCATGCCGGCCACATCTTCCATCAGCACGAACACGAACCCCTTGGCCGTGTGGGGCCGCTGGCGCGCCACGACCAGTCCCGCCACCTCCACCGTGATTCCATCCTCCAGCGCTGGCAGCCGATCGCTTTGAACGATTCCCGGCGGTAGCGCCTCCTCGATGAGCATCAATGGATGTCCGCTTGCCCCGAACCCCAGCACTTCATACTCGGCCAGCAGTCGCTCGCCGGCCTCGAGACCGGCAAACCGCAAGCTCTCGAACGGATGATTGAGCGGGAGTTCGAGCTGGGCCCGCACGCGCGTCGGGTCGCGCTCGTCGTGCTTGGGCGGGAGCCACAGGCCCACCTGCCACAACAACTCGCGCCGCGTGAGCCCGAATCCGTCACATCCGCCCACCCAGACCAGATGCTCGATGGCGCTGCGCGAGAGCTTGACCGGCGCCCGACGGATCAGGTCGCTCAGGCTCCGGAAGGGCCCGTGTCGCTCACGCTCGGCGACCACCTGTGCGGCTGTTGCCTCGCTCCACTCGCGCAGGAAGCCGAGGCCGACACGGACGGCCCCAGGAGCCGAAGAGGCGCCAGGGGCGGCAGAAGCGGTATCCGCCACTCGTTGTCCAGTCTCCGTGGAGTACGGCCGGGGCGTCGCGGGCGACGGGCGACGGCACCCGGACGACGCGCTCCTCGTGAGGCTGTGGTCATCGCCGTATTCAACCGTGCAATGGACATCGCTCAAGTTCACATCCGGCAACCGGATCTCGACCCCGTGCCTCGCCGCATCTCGGCCTAACGCATCGAGCGAGTAGAAGCCCATGGGTTGGTTGTTGAACAACGCCGTGTAGTACTCCACCGGGTGATAGTGCCGGAGCCAGGCGGACTGATAGGCAAGCAGTCCGAACGCAGCAGCGTGTGATTTTGGAAACCCGAACTCGGAAAACGCCGTCACCTGCTCGAACACGCGCTGCGCGGTGGGCTCGGACACTCCGCGAGCGAGCGCGCCTCGGCGAAACTCCTCCCAGAATCCTTCCATCAGCTCGCGACTCCGCCGCCGGCTCATGGCGCGGCGGAGCGCTTCGGCCTGGCCGGCGGTGAAGCCCGCCAGCGCCTGGCATACCTGAAGCACCTGGTCCTGATACAGGATTACGCCGAGCGTCTCGCTCAAGCACTCCCGGAGCAGCGGGTGATCCACGGGCGGATCGTACGCGTGACCTCGTTGCGTGGCTGCGCGCTGGGCTTCGCGCCGGCGCACGTAGGGATTCACTGCCCCGCCAACAATGGGTCCCGGCCGCACGATGGCGACCTCGACGGCGAGATCTTCCAGGGTCCGCGGCCGGGTGCGACGGATCATCTGGATCTGCGCCCGGCTCTCGATCTGGAACAGGCCCACCGTGTCTCCGTCGCAAATGCGGTCGTACACCGCCTCGTCGTGGAAATCGATCCGCGACAGGTCCGGTGGCGTCCCTTCCCGCTCGGCGATCAATTCGACGCATTCCTCCACCAGCGACAGCATGCCGAGGGCGAGAAAATCGATCTTGATGAACCGCGCGTCGTCGCACGAATCCTTGTCCCACTGACAGATCACCCGGTCCGGCATGGCCGAGCGCTCGAGCGGCACCAGCTCCACCAGGGGCCGGCTGGAGATGATCATCCCGCCCACGTGCTGCGAGATATGGCGTGGCAGCCCCGCGATCTCCACCGCCAAGTCGCACAGATCGCGCCACAGCGGGCCGTCCACGCGCTCGGCGAATCCGGGGAGGAGCCGCAATTCCTCCCGCAATGCGGCGGGCGACGAGTAGTGATCGGCGAGCCGCGCCACCTGTTCGATCTCGCCCGGTGGGAGATCCAGCGCCTTGCCGATTTCGCGCACGGCCGAGCGCATGCGGTACGTGGGGAACGAGCAGACGAGCCCCACGTGCTCGGCGCCGTAGCGCTGATAGACGCGCCGGATCAACTCTTCGCGGATCTCGCGCGGGAAATCGAGATCAATGTCCGGCACCGAGGCGAGCGTCTCGTTCAGGAACCGGCCCAGGAACAACCGGTTTTTCACCGGATCAATGTGCGACAGACCCAGGAAGTAGCATACGATGGAAGACACGGACGAGCCGCGCCCGCGTCCGGGCAGCAAGTTCGCGTGGGCGCGCCGGCTGCCATGCCGCACATCCCGCCCCACCTCGCGCGCCAACTCGAACAGATCATGATAGACCAGAAAAAACCCGCACAGCCTGTGGTGCTCGATCAGCCGCAGCTCCTCGGCCAGCCGCGACTCGGCTTCCCCGCGCAACTCGGAGCCTTGCGGGTATAGCTCGTCCAGCTTCACGCGGCAGCACTCGTGCAGGGCCTGCGCCGCGGGGAGCCGATCGGCCCCATGGAAATCGGGGAACGTGTAGCCCAGATCCTTGGTGAGGTCGAACGTCTTGCAACGCTCGGCAATCGCCTCGGTGTTGGCCACGGCGTCCGGCCGGTCGCGGAACAGCGCCGCCACGGCGTCCGGCGGCTTGAGGAAGAACTCGCTGTTGGCGCGGCGCACACCGTGTGAGGCGTCCAGGGTGGTGCGATGGCGAATGGCGACCAGCACGTCGTGCAGCCGGTGCCGCTCGCGGCGGTGGTAGTGCACATCGCCGCTCGCCACCACCGAGAGCCCGGCGGCATCCGCGATGTCGCACAACGCGCGGCTGAGATCGCGGTCACCGCGCACGAAGTTCCGCTGGACTTCCACGAAGAAACGCTCGCCCCCGAACACGGCGCGACATCGTTCGGCGAAGCGCCGGGCGGCCCTGGGCCCCTCGGCGATCAGGATCCGAGGCAGGAGCCCGCCGCGGCAGCCGGAGAGAACGATCAGGCCTTCGTGCCGGCGCTCGAGGGAATCGAAGGCGAGCCGTGGATCGCGCCGATCCGCCCGACCCATGTGCGTTTCGGTGATGAGCCGGCACAGGTTGGCGTACCCGCGTGGCGTTTCGGCCAGCAGCGTGACGTGCGAGCCGTCGAGCAGCGTGATCTCGGCGCCGGTGATGGCCTGAAGACCCATCTGCGCAGCCGCCTGCGCGAAGGCCATGGAGCCGTACAGGCCGCTGTGGTCGGTGAGCGCGAGGGCGGGATAGCCCAACGATTGCGCTTCGAGCACGAGATGCTCGGGAAGCGTGGCGCCGTCCAGAAAAGAGAATGCCGAGTGGCAGTGCAACTCGATATACATGGACGAGCCGCAGGATCAGAGGCGCTGCACGAACCACTCGTGCGTGATCAGATTCTCGAACAGCACCACGTGCGCCCCGCCCTCGAGGATGACCTCGACATAGCGGCGGCTGACGGGCTGCCTCCACCACTCATCATCTACTCGCCACACTTCACCAACGGCTTCGACGCCGTACGCCCGCTCGTCGCCGCTCGTCGCCGCTCGCCCTCGGTCGTCCTTCATCGTCACCGTGCCAGGAAACCCGCGCCCGTCGAGATCCACCACCACTCGGCGCGGGAGATTCAGGCTTCGAAGTCGATCAACGCGTACCGGCGCTCGGGAATGCGCGACCATGGTTGAACCTCGATGACATGATGAAGCAGGGAGCGTTTGAGTCGTGTCTTGATCTCGTCCACAGCAGCCCGGAGGGCGCGGCGGCGGCCGGCACGGGCGGCGGCCTGAGCGTCCTGGGCAAACAACTGAAGCTCGGTGGTGCCCGGGACAAAGGCGGTGAACTCGACGACGAACTGCTCAACCGCCCCTGGGGGCGGGGCCTGTTCGAGTCGCACCTTGATCGGCGCCGCGATGCGATCCCGATCCGCCGAGGGATCCTTGAGCGTCACCTCGGTCATCCAGGAGGCGCCCTGCTCGAGCGCGGCGCACGCGCGCGCCACGTGCACGCGGAACCCCGAACGGCGCGGATGCTTGAGCGCACGCTCGATCAGTTGTTCCAGCGCGAGGGCCAGCATGGCGCGGTCCGCCACCGGAGCGGGAAAATCCACCGCCGCCACAATGGGCTCCGGCATCTCGCGACCGGTGACCGGCTCGTCGAGCGCTCCGACAGCGAGCCGCCACAACGTTCGGCCGGGACTTCCGAACTGCGACACCACCGCCGACTCGGGAAGCGCCACCAGATCGCCCAGTGTTTGCAGCCCGAGTTGCCAGAGCCTTCGGTGAGTGTCCGGATCCAACGGCAGCACGGCGATGGGCTGAGAGGCGAGAAACGCCACCCGCTCCTCATCACGGACGATGACGGCGCCATCGGGTTCGGCGCGAGTCGCGGCGACCCAAGCGGTACACTTGCCCCGACCCCAACCCAGCCGCATCCGGGAGAAGGGTGGGGGAGGATGCTGAGGATCTCCTCCACCTCCTCCGCGTATACAACCCGCAATGATCTCGACCTGTCTTTCCGGTCCCCCGTACAGTCGTTCTAATCCGTCTACCCCAACAAACACCCGCCCCAGTTCTGCGGGCTCGATCACCGGGCTCACGCCAGAGAGCGCCAGGAGCAGCCGGGCGAACCGTTCGTCGTAGTGGACCGGATCCGGTTCGCACAGCGTGAGCGTGGGACACAGGCCGATGGCCTGACTCACGCTCATGCCGGGTTTCACGCCGTATCGCTTCGCGACAGGGGAAATCTGCCAGGTGCGTTTGGGGTCTTCAGGCGCCAGCAGTGCAACGGGTCGGCTTGCCAGCTCCGGCCGCCGTGCTGTTTCGCAGCGAAGGGCGAAAAGCGGTACCCAGACACAGCAGGCAAGATGGCTCTGGAGAACCCTGGCCACGTGAAAAACCGAGGGAAATGGGCCCCGAATATATCCCGAAGATGCCCATCTGGCAAGGTGGTGTCAGGATGATGGTAACAATTTGCCAAATAACGACTTATATGGCCAACGAGACCGGTATTACCACCCCTCGGTCGGCTCACCTCAATGCTATTAGCGAGCGCGACTGCACCCGCCACACCATCTTTAGCGTTCGATGATTCGATTCGGTGTCGCAGGTTGGGATTACAAGGATTGGTGGGGGCCGGTGTACCCGCTCACGCGCCCTCGCGGCTTCGATCCTCTCGCCTACCTGGCGCGCTATTTCGACACGATCGAAATCAACTCGACGTTCTACCGCCCCGCCCCGGCCACTTCGACCCGACGCTGGGCCCGCCGCGTGTCGCACAACCGGAACTTCCGCTTCACGGCGAAGCTGTGGCAACGATTCACCCACGAGCGTGATACCGCCTGGACTCCCGATGATGTCGGCGCAGTGCGTGCGGGATTCGACGCGCTCGCCGAATCCGGAACCCTGGGATGCGTCCTGATGCAGTTTCCCTGGTCGTTCAAGCGATCGCCGGAATCACGCGAGTGGCTCGAGGACGTGATCAACGCGTTTTCGTCGTACCCCTTGGCCGTCGAAGTGCGTCATGCGTCGTGGAACGTGCCGGAGTTCTACGCCGGGCTCGCCGAGCGGCGCGTGGGGGTAGTGAACATTGACCAACCCGTTTTTCACCATTCGATCAAGCCTGGGGCCCAGGTGACGGCCGATGTGGGGTACGTGCGGCTACACGGGCGAAACTATGAACACTGGTTCGCCGAAGGTGCCGCGCCGCACGAACGGTACGACTACCTCTATTCCGCCGATGAGTTGAAGCCCTGGCTCGATCGTATCCGTGAAGTCGCCGAGCGCGCGAGAGACACCTACGTGATCGCCAACAATCACTACCTTGGCCAGGGCGCAGCGAACGCGGCAATGCTGCGGAAGCTGTACTTCGGTGAAGACGTCGAGGTACCGCCGGAGCTGGAAGCGACCTATCGGTCCGTCCTGGCCCCTCTGGGAATCCGGCCCACCGCGCCCGAGGCGCCGCGGTTACCGCTTTGACGAAACCGGTGACGTGGCGATCTCGGGCGGCGAGCGAGGCAGCGCGGACCTTCCCTGGCCGAATCGCTCAGGTGGCCTCCATCTGTCCGAAGCCGACTACGTGCCCCCCCGGTTCTCGGACGAAGATCTCCGTGGCCCCGTAGAACGCCTTGCGCCGCGGATGAACGAAGTCTGCGCCCTTCATGGCGCGCTCAACGGCGTCCAGGTCATCCACCTCGATGTACAGGGCGGCAGACCGCCCGCCGCTGCGCGGTACAGCTCCTTTCAGATCCGCCTCCGCGCTATCCCATGTCTGATACATGAGTTCCCATTGATCCTTGGCCAGGATCACGAACCCCAGCCGATCTCCGTGCGGCACCTCCACCGTCTTGCTGAACCCCAACCGATCCACCCAGAAACCCAGGCAGGGCTCGATAGCCTCCACATAGAGAATGGGCGTCATCTTTTTCACAGACGTTGCTCCGGCCACAGGTTGAGTTGGCGCTCGACGCCTGCACTTGCGCGGCGTTCGCTGTCGGTTGGGATCCCCACGACGCGCGCTACGCGCTCGAACCGCCGGGTGAGCCCAAGATGGTAGTCTCGCGGCGCGCGCCCCAGCCCACGGTACACTTCGCGGTATCGGGCTGCCAGCAAGGGGAACCGCCGCTCGATCAGCGGCAGCAGCAGCGGCCGCACGGCGGGATACAGTCGCAACGGGCTGGGATGCGCAAACTGCGCGCCGTGCGCCGTGGCTGCCTCGAGGACCGTCCGGATGTTCTCGACCGAGTCCGTAATCCCCGGGAGGACCGGAGCCACCAACACGCCGACGGTCACGCCACGTTCCGCCAGACGCCGCACCGTACGTAACCGCACGTGCGGCGCGGGCGAGCGCGCCTCCAGCCACGCGATGAGCTTCGCGTCAACGGAAATGAGCGAGATGTTCACCAGCACACGATGGCGTCGCCCCAGCGCCACGAGCAAGTCGGCGTCACGACACACCAGCGAGCTCTTCGTGATGAGGCTGATCGTGAGCCCCCGCTCGCGGAGCAGGCGCTCGAGCACCGCCCTGGTCACCTCGAACCGGCGTTCCGCCGGCTGATACGGATCCGTGGCTGAGCCGATCAAGATCGTTTCGCCGTCCCCTGAGCGGCTACGAGCCAGCAGCCGCGGCAGGTCTCGATCCAACGCTTCAAGGACCGCCTCGCGCTGCTTCACGAAGATGTGACGCTCAAACCCTTCCCACCCCTGCGCGCCGCAGAGCCGGGCGAATTCTCCCTGGCTCACTGCTCCCTCGTCCCGAGCCCGCTGGAGCACGTATCGGTGGGCGAACCGCGCGTAGCAGTAGGTGCAGCCGAATTCACATCCAACGTACGGGTTCAGAGACCAGCATCCGATCCCGGTGGACTCCGGCGGATTGAGCGCCGTGCGCACTCGCTGGGCAACGAACCGCGTACCCCTCGCCCGCTGGTCCAAGACCACAAGCCCACCCTGCCCGCCCAGCTGGCGAGCGGCTGAGCTTCCCCGGCTGGCGGACCCTTTCTCAGGAGCAGGCCGACCAGCCACACTCAGGGCAATAGTGGCATCCCGAGCCACGTCTCATCTTGCAACCACATTCAGGGCAATACGTTAGAGACTCGACCCCGATGACCGTATGGGGCCAGGTTCCTGCGAACTCAAGCGGCCTGATGTTCGGCATTTGTTCGGTATCCATACACCGAATATATGCCGAATATCCGGCGATGCAAGAGTCTCAGGGTGAGACTTGTTGCAGCCAGTCCCGCGAGGCAGCTTTGGCGGCGCCGCAACCGCGATTTTCACCGCTCTTCCCGGAGGGCCCTGTGCGGCTCCTACCCAAGGAAGAAGAGTTTTTCGACCTGTTCATCGAGGCCGCCGCTCGCGGCGAGAAGGCGGCCGAGCTGCTGCACCAGATGTTCACCGAGCCGGATCGCAGCACCTACTGCGCCGAAGCCATCAAGCGGCTGGAGAACGAGGCCGACGGTATCACGCATGAAGTGGTAAACCGATTGGACCGCACGTTTATCACGCCCATCGATCGCGAGGACATCCATCTCCTGGCGACGGATCTCGACGACGTGATTGACCGGATTGACGGTACGGCGCGGCGGGCGCAGATCTTCCGTCTGGGCGCGGCGCCGCCTGGGATCGCCGAGCTGTGCCTGATCATCCGCCGCATGACCGTCGAGATCGGGCAGGCGGTGCGAAAGCTGCGGGGTAAGAACGACGTCATGCAGCACTGCGTCGAAGCGAAGCGCCTGGAGGAAGAGGGAGACACGCTGTATCACACCATGCTGGGCAGGCTGTTCGACACAGAGAAGGACGCCGTGCAGCTCATCAAGTGGAAGGAGATCTATGACATCCTCGAGACCACGATTGACGAGGGAGAGGACGTCGCGAACGACATCGAGTCCATCGTTCTGAAACACGCCTGATGGACGGCGCCATCTGGTACGTCCTGGCGATCGTTCTGATCGCTCTCATGTTCGACTTCGTCAATGGATTCCACGACGCTGCCAACTCGGTGGCGACGGTGGTGTCCACCCGCGTGCTGTCGCCGTTCGCGGCGGTTTTCTGGGCGGCGTTCTGGAACTTCGTCGCGGCCTTCACCTTCGGGACCGCGATCGCGCGGACCGTCGGCAAGGGCATGATCGATCTCAGCGTGGTGGATCCGACCGTGGTGTTGGGAGGGCTCCTGGGCGCCATCTTCTGGGATCTCATGACCTGGTGGTGGGGCCTGCCGACCTCTTCGTCGCACGCCCTGGTTGGAGGTTACGCCGGGGCCGCGCTGGCCAAGGCGGGGTTCGCTGCGATCATCGCGGCGGGCTGGATCAAGACCCTCGTCTTCATCGTCGTGGCGCCGGTGATGGGCCTGACCCTGGCCCTGGCTCTCACCGTGGCGCTCTCCTGGATGCTTCGGCGCTCCCTGCCCCGGCGCGTGGACAAGGGCTTCCGGACTCTCCAGCTGGTGTCGGCCGCGGCCTATTCACTCGGGCACGGGACGAACGACGCGCAGAAAACCATGGGGATCATCGTGGCGCTCCTGGTGGCCAGCCAGAGCCTGTTCGAGTCCTTCCCCATCAGAGTCTTTCATCTGACCTCGGCGGACACCGTTCCGACATGGGTGATCCTGTCGGCCCACGCCGCGATCGCGCTCGGTACGATGGCAGGCGGGTGGCGCATCGTGAAAACCATGGGTCAACGCATCACCAAGCTGCGCCCGTTCGGAGGCTTTTGTGCCGAGACCAGCGGCGCCCTCACCCTGTTTCTTGCGTCGCACTCCGGCATCCCGGTCAGCACCACGCACACGATTACCGGTGCAATCGCGGGCGTCGGGGCCGCGAACCGGTTCTCCGCCGTGCGGTGGGTCGTCGCCGGTCGCATCGTCGTGGCCTGGGTGCTCACCATCCCTGCCGCCGCCGGCATCGCGGGCATCAGCTACCTGCTCCTGCACACCGTCTTTAACTGACCTATCCGCGCGGCCGCGCGGACTGCAGGTCCAGCATCCTGGCGCCGCCCGGGAGGTACTCCTTGGTCGGAGCGGTCGAAAGGTCGGTGAGCTTCGCCAGGTCGGTGGCGATCCGCATGGCGGTATCCCCGATCGCCGCGGCGGAACGCTTCTGCTGCTCGGTCAGGCCGTCCGGCGCCGATGCCAGCAGATGACTCTCGGCAACGATCGCCGTGAGCGCGTTGTTCACTTCGTGCCGCAGGGTGATGGCCACCTGCCCCACCCCCGCGAGACGCTCGTTCTCCAGCGCCCGCCGGTAATGCTCGTGCAACTCCTCCGACAGCCACCCCACGCTGATCGCCAGCGCGCCGTAGGCCACGTAGATCGGGACCGTGATACGCCAATCGTCTGGGGTGTAGTTGAGCGAGACCGACAACTGCACGGCGATGAACAGGGCCGTGCCCATCAGCAGGCCGGCCAACGCCCCTCGAAGCCCGAAGTGCAAGGAGAGGAGAAACGCGGGCGCCAGCGTGATGAGCCACACCAATTCGTCGTAGAGTCCCGCCTCGTGGCTGGGGAACACGACCTGCGAGACCACGGGGATGACGTACGCTGCCGTGCAGTACACCCAGAACCGAGGCTCGAGTTTGGGGTGGTGGGACATTGGGGAGAATCCAACGAACTTGGAGAACAGGTCGTTCAGGTTCATAGGGCTCCCAGCGACACGGGGTGATCGCTCAGGCCGCGCGAC
>CAZVKD010000044.1:0-3396 GCA_964627675.1 uncultured Gemmatimonadaceae bacterium | reverse complement strand
AACAACGCGGCCGCCAGCGTGACCGTGGGCATGGCTCCCGAACCACCAGCTTCCGCGGTTGCAAGGCGTGCGCCACGACGGCCCACCCCGGCGGCGAGCACGCGCAGCGCGCCCACCGGGAGCCCCCCAGCCAGCGCATCGAGCCATCGGTCCAACACCGCGAGGCTCTCGACCGATCGCTCCCTGGCGGCGACTCTGGCGTGGCGGACGACTCGTCGAACCAAACGGCGGGTCTCGGCGTCCCGAGGGCCGGCCTGGGCCGAGGCCAGCCGCCCGCGAACCACGCGGCGGAGCGCATCCATGTAGGCTTCGGGAGGATCGGCCGTGAGAACCGGCGCTCGCATGAGGCCCTCGGCCAGCCACTGCATGCGTCGCTCCTCCAACACAACCCTTGGGGGGTCTCCCGACATGGCCAGGATTTCGGGCACCATGCCGGTTCCAACCTGCCACACCAGAACGAACAGGGCGGCGCGTCGCCCGGACACCACCGCATGGCAGGGGGGTCTCATCCGGAAATCCGGCGTCCGGCGACCGGGCTCCCGCCAATCGAACAAACCGCCGGGAAGCAGCGCTCGCCCCACGTTGCTCGTGGCCGGAGCGCCGACGGCGATTTGAGCCCGTGCCTTCACCGCCAGGCGAGCCGCGACGGCAAGGCGCTCCGCCAACAGCGGCGCCGGCATGAACCACACGACGTCCACGGCACGGTGCATCGAGCCGAGGCGCGCGATACGCCCCAATCGTTGCGTGAGCCTGAGCGGCGACCAGGGAAGATCGTAGTGCACCACCGTGCTGGCGTCCTGAAGGTTCAAGCCCTCGCTGGCGAGGTCGGTGGCGACCAGCACGTCCGCTGTCGCCGATGGTGCCGGCGCCCGTGCCCGCTGGCCATGGGGCGCGAACAGCGCGAACGCTTCCGCGTGCGACAGCGGTCCCGAGGCGATCTGCGCCCCCTGACCCGTGACAACCACGACTCGCCGCCAGCCCAGAAGTCGCGCCAAGTGACGCGCGGTCGCGACCGCCGTGGTAAACACGACGGTCTTGTCGCCGTTCCGACTCCCCAGGACTTCCTGGAGGCGGCGGGCCTTTGAGTCAATTGCGTCAACATGGGTGCAGTGCCTGCGGAGCAGGTCCCGCAACTCCTGGACGCGGGTGCGCTCGGCGAGAAGCGCTGACGGATCCGGGGCTGCGGCTTCCTGCACCTCCGGACCGAACTCCAAGAGAAGCTGGGCGCCGTCCTCGGCGCCGAGCAGTTCCATCAGAGCCCGCCGCCGGACTCGTTCGCCGCGCCGGCACGCGGCGATGGCTCGGTCCAGGTAGTTCCGATGGCGCCGCAGCGTTCCCTCGAGCGCCGGCACGGAGGACGCGAGCCGACTCAAGAGATGCAGCCGGAGGAGCTCGGCGGCGTTGGGCTCCCCAAGCGTCGGGAACGCCAACTGGTCGATCCGGCGCACGAGGTCTCGCAGCAGGGGCGGGGGGAGGCAGGCCTCCTCGAACTGCTCTGCGTCTCGCACGGCCGGCAACTGCTCTTCGACCCGAGCGGCGAGAGGCGTCCGAGCCACGGCCACCACGCTCAGCGCGCGCGCCAGTTCAGCGGCTCCCTCGCCCCCCGCCGCGCGTTCCAGCGAGGGGACTCCATACAACGCGAGCGCGTGATCCGCCAGGAACAGGCGCAGGAGATGGACCACGTCCGCCGTCCGGTTGACCAATGGCATTGCCGTGAGCAGCAGTACTCGCGCCCGGGTCGCGGCGCGCGCCAGCGCGTCGTAGCGCCGCGTGTCCGGATTGCGGAATCGGTGCGCTTCGTCCGCGATGATCAGGTCGCCCGGGGGCGGCACCGCACCCCGGCTCAGGGCTTCGTGGGTCACCAGGGCAAGGGGGACACCGGCGCTCCGGGCGGTCCGCTCCCACTGCGCCTGAAGCGCGGCGGGAACAGTCGCGACGGGGCGCTCCGCGCGAGTGGCGAGCGCGAGAGCCACGTAGGTCTTGCCCAGGCCCACCGCATCGGCCAACAGCGCTCCACCGAAGAGCTCGAGGCGTGCCAGCAGCCGCTGGGCCGCAGGTCGCTGGTGGGGGAGCAGCCAGCCCGGCGGCTCCCACGTGCGAGCGGCGGGCCCCGGCAGCGCGCTGCGAATCACCTCTCGCACGACCTCTGGCGGGACGCGCGCCCCGGGCCTCAGGCACCAGGCCACCGGCTCGCGCACCTGCCGCAGCGCCTCAGCGCCGATGCGGCGCGAGACGGCGGAGGCGGTCGCGCGTGTCGGCCGGAAGGCCGAGCGCGTCTGCCACCGCGTCGTCGAGGTCGTCCTGGTGTGGGTAATGTCCATCGTGAGCGGCTGCGCTGAGCGCGCAGAGGGCTGAGGTTGCCGGTCCCCGTGCCGGCACGGGAAACGTGCCGGACACCCGCGCGTTGATTCGACGGTACCCCCCGCGGGCCTCATCGGCAGTGGCCAGGGCCGATGCCGCGGCCCAGGTGGAGTTGAAGACGGCGGTGATCGCCAGCGCCGTATCTCGGTCCGGCACCGCCGCCACGTAGCACGTGTTGAGGGGCACCGCATTGGCCAGCGGTGTTTCGTCCAGCGCGACGGCTACCGGGCGCCGCGCGATGTCAGGCCACACCACACGGCTGGCACCGAGCGCTGCCCGAATACGGAACAGCGTCCATGGTGGACCGGAGCGGAAGTCCGCCCTGTCCCGGAACCGACGCTCGCGGGCCGCCACGTAGTTGGCGGCCCGTGGTGGCAGCCGCGTGAGACAGTCGCCACCCGGCCGATGGGGGCAGAACAGCACGCGTGTCGCGGCTGCCTCGAACGGCCGCACGTCGCGACCGCGGAGCGCCGGCCGGAGAACGCTTGCCTCCAGCGACACCACGGTTCCGTCCAGTCTCACCGTGGCAACATCGCCGTTCAGGTGCTCGAGTTCCCCAACGAACAGCCGGTCGGCTCCGGTCTTGGCGCCGAGAGACGGCGCCGCGAGCCGGGCGAGCGGCGAGCCGGCCGCCTGAAACTGCACCAGCGCTTCCCGTTCTCGATCGGGAACCAGTATCCAGACGCCGCCGAGTGATCGTTGGGCCACGCACCCCGCCCGGTCAAAGCTGAGGTACACGTGGTGACCCGGTGCCGGCGGCTGTTTCTTGACGATTGCGGCCAGCGGATAGGTCGTGGCCCCGAACGCCCGGACGTGTCGATCCGGCACGCGATGCAGGTAAGTCATGGTCGTCTCGCGCACCAGTTGGGATCGAAGGGCCTCCCCGTACGCCGCGGTGACGACCTTGCTGGGGACCAGAAAGCCCACCGCCCCGCCAGGCGCGGTCAGCTCCAGGGCCCGCTCGAAGAACGCCACCGAGAGATCCGGCAGATGACCAAAGCCGCGAGCGGGCGTGGCCCTCCAGCAGCGAAACCG
>CAZVKD010000043.1:12525-13991 GCA_964627675.1 uncultured Gemmatimonadaceae bacterium | reverse complement strand
AATCCTGGCCGCTGCCCCGGAGGACGAGTTCCGGGTCTGCGCCGCGCTGATCGATTTCGCAAAGACCGTCCCGATGGGCGATGGCCTGAAGGACGACTCGCAGCTCGGCCCGGTGCAGAACCGCATGCAGTACGACAAGGTCGCGCGCCTCGTCGAAGCAGCCAAGAATGCTGGCGGCAAGGTGCTGATGGGCGGCGAGCCGCAGAAGGGCAGCCTGTTCTATCCGGTCACGATCATCGGCGGCCTCGACAACGGCAATCCGCTGGTCGACGAGGAACAGTTCGGACCGGCGCTGCCGGTCATCCGCTATTCCGATGTCGACGAGGTGATCGCGCGCGCCAACGACAATCCCAACGGCCTCGGCGGCTCGGTCTGGTCGAAAAATATCGACAGGGCCCGCGACATCGGCGCGCAGCTTCAGTGCGGCACGGTGTGGATCAACAAGCACGGCGCGATCCAGCCGGGCGCTACCCGTGCCGATCGTGGCTTCGTTCGTAGTGGAGTTGTTCATGCATTCGATCCCTGGCCTGAGAGGCATCGCGCCGTTTGGCGCTCTCGAGGCTCTTCCCGCGCGTCCCGGAGGTCCGCACGCTGGGAAGGGACGGGAGCCGCTTGAGGTTGGCGCTCTTGCAGGACGGACAGGCCACGGTCGCCTCACCACGCACCAGCACCTCGAACTGATGGCCGCACGCCTGACACGAGAAATCGAAAATGGGCATGTCTGTTACCTCGTCAGGGAAGGTGCAATAGACTGGCTGGCGCCCACTGATCGGTGCAGCCCTGTCTCACGACCGGCCCGGGTCAAAATGGCCCAGAGCCACGCCGTACGCCACCATGCTTACAATGGGAACGCCGCTCGAGGCAGCCCCGTGAACGTCCTGCCGGTTGTCCGGTCCGACGCCCTCACGCGCTCGGAGGAGGCATCAGCCATGCCGCCCCAGGGGCACCAGCCTCGCGCGCGGCGGAATGCCGGGTTCCAACTCCATGATCCCAACGGTCGGCTGCTGACCGAACCGAGCCGGCCCCGCCGCACCCGGGTTCATCACGGTGACCGTCCGGTTCACCAATTCGAGCAGCGGCTGGTGGGTGTGCCCGTAGACGATGATCTCGGCCTCGGGAAACTCGCCCACCAGCGCCGCAGGCGCCGGGGAACCGAACTGGTCTCCGTGCGTCACGACCACGATGAAGCCGTCCAGCTCCAAGCGAGCGACTTGCGGACACCGGGCTCGGACCGCGTAGCCATCCACATTGCCGTACACGGCCGTCACCGGGGCGAGCGATGCCAGGCGGTCCAGTATCTCGGGCGTGCCGACGTCGCCGCCATGCAGGACGTGATCCACCCGTGAGAACACGGTCAACACCTCGGGACGCAACTGCCCGTGCGTGTCGGAGATTATGCCCAGCCGCACGCCACACCCCGCACCCCGCTGCCGCTCACGCCGTACCTCCCTTCCACCGTGGTGCCA
>CAZVKD010000043.1:9580-12515 GCA_964627675.1 uncultured Gemmatimonadaceae bacterium | reverse complement strand
CCGCTGCACCACGAAATCCACCAACTGTTCAACCCGCGCGGGCCGATGATAGAACCCGGGCGCCGCGGGAAGCACGACGGCCCCCGCCTCGGTAACAGCCGTCAGGTTCCGGAGGTGCACCAGGGAGAGCGGGGTCTCCCGCGGCACCAGAATCAGCCGCCGCCGCTCCTTCAACGTCACATCGGCCGCCCGTTCAATGAGTGACCGGCTGGTCCCACCCGCAATCGCCGCCACGGCACCCATGGAACACGGACAGATCACCATGCCGGCAGACCTGGCGGAGCCCGAGGCCGGCACGGCCCCCCGATCGGCATCATCGAACACCGAAACGCTCGACCAGTCGCCACCAGTCGCCTGCCTCAGCGCCGCGTCAGACGCGACGCCAGCCTCCATCTCGAGCAGCCGCCACCCATGACGCGACACGATGAGCTGCAGTGGCACCCGCGCGCGCGCGAGCACCTCGAGCAGCCGAACGGCGTAGGGCGCGCCGGATGCGCCCGTGACCGCGAAGATCCAGGGGGGGGCCACGCCCTCACCGGCCCCGGCGCGCCGGTGCCGGCGCTTTTGGGGGGTGCCGTGGCGGGCCTTTCGGCGCAGGACGACGGGGAGGCCGCAGGGGCTTGACCCGCCGGGATGGCCTGCCCATCGCGCGGCCACAGCGGCCTTGCCGTTGACGCCTCACAGCAACCGGTCCACTAGCGCGCCCGCGAACACCACCACGGAAATCGCACCGTTCATGGTGAAGAACGCGGCGTCGAGCCGGGAGAGGTCCCCCGGCCGCACCAGCTGATGCTCCCACACCAGGAGCCCCGCTGCCGCAGCGACGCCCAGGTAATACGCCAGGCCGAACTTGGCCCCCACGCCGAAGGCGAACAGCAGAATGATCGTGAGACCGTGACCCAATTTGGCGAGGAGAATCGCGCGCGCCTGCCCCAATCGCACCACCGCGCTCCGCAGGCCGTGTTCCCGATCGAAGGCCTCGTCCTGGAGCGAATAGAACACGTCGAATCCCCCGACCCAGGTCGCCACCGCCGCAGCGAGCGCCACCAGCGTCCATGCGGGATCGCTCCACCGCCCGGCCACGGCCAGGTACCCGCCCACCGGAGCGATAGCGAGCGCGCCACCGAGCCACAGGTGCGACCAGCTGGTGAAGCGCTTGGTGTAGCTGTAACCGCAGATCCAGACGAGCGCCACCGGACTCAGAGCGAGACAGAGGCGATTGAGCATGCCCGCCGACACGACGAACACCGCCGCTCCCACCGCGACGGCCGCCCAGGCGGCTCCGGGAGACAACTTCCCGCTCGGCAGCTCCCGCCCCCGCGTGCGCGAGTTCTTGGCGTCCAGCTCGCGATCCACGATGCGGTTGAACCCCATGGCGCAGAATCTCGCCGCCGTGAACGCCAGCACCACCAGCGCCGCGGCGGCCACCGACACGGCGTCCCGCCGAGAGGCATACACCACGCCGATCAGGGCGAACGGAAGCGCGAAGACGGTGTGCGGCAGCTTCACCAGATTCACATACCGCATCACGAGTGACGCGCCCTCGAACGTTTGGCCCTCGCGCGGTTGGTCCCGCGGCCCGCCCCGCTCCGGGGGGGCCTCCGGGGTGAGAATGGGCTTCAGGTCCGCAGACCAGGGGCGTGTCCGCCTCATGCCGCAGTGAAGCCGGTGAGCCGTGCTACACGTACCCGCCGGTCATCGGCCGTTGTCACCCGCGATTTGTTTGTCAAGCGGCAGGTCAATCGTCTCTCCCCACAAATACTTGCCGAACCATTGCCAGTTGTGCCACACCGCCGCCAGGCGTTCCTTGGGCTTGTTGATGCCGTGGCCAAACCCCTTGTACACGATCAGCCGCGCGGGCACGCCGACGTCCTGAAGCCCCTGGTACAGCTCATAGGCGTTCGGGATCGGCACCCGGCGGTCGAATTCGCCGTGCTGAATGAGCGTCGGCGTACGCGCCTGACGAACGAACGTCATCGGCGACGTCTTGGCGTAGATGTCGGGGTCCGACCAGGGAGTGGCCTTGAGATACTGCCGCGTGAACGGATGGATGTCCGTATTGACATAGTACGTCACCCAGTTGGAGATCCCGGCGCCGACCGAGATGGCTTTGAAGCGGCGCGACGTGGTTGTGAGGTACGCCGAGATGTAGCCACCCTGGCTCCAACCCATGGCGCCCATGCGGCTGGTGTCCACCATGCCGCGATGGACGAGATGGTCCACGCCAGACAGCACGTCCCACGCATCGCCTACGCCAAGGTTGCGCACGTTGAGCGAGCGAAAGGCCTCGCCGTATCCCGCTGAGCCGCGATAGTTGGGACGCAGCACGAGTGCGCCCTTGGCGAGCCACTGATGCACGGGGTATACCGAGCCGTACACCGGCATCGGGTAATCAATGCCCGTCGGCCCACCATGAATGATCACCAGCAAGGGATAACGGCGGGAGGGATCGAATCCCGCGGGCTTGTGCAGCACGCCCTCGATGTGGGTGCCATCCCGGCTCTTCCACGAGACCATCTCGGAGCTGCCGAGGTCCCAACCGGCAATCTGGGCCGTCAGGGCCGTAACGCGTTCCGGCGCATATTGATCCACCTCGGTCCGATACACCTCGGCGAGCGTCGTGGGCGTCTGGCCCAAGAGCGCCATGGTGCGGCCGTCCGGCGTGACGTCCATCGCGAAGATCGTGGGAGGCTCCGTCGCAAACGGGGTGGCGACCCCGCTTTCTGGATCGACCCGGAAGACCTGGCGCTGAGTCTTCTGCCAGGCCGTGATGAAGAGGCCGGCGGCCGTCCAGCGCGGCTGCGCCGGATTCTCGTCGAGGTTCGTCGCCAGGCGCGCCGGCGGACCTCCGGCCGCAGGAATCTTCCACAGTTGCCCGTTGCGGTAGTAATTGGAAGTCGTGTCGCCGCCCGAGGACGAATACGCGATCCACCGG
>CAZVKD010000043.1:0-9570 GCA_964627675.1 uncultured Gemmatimonadaceae bacterium | reverse complement strand
TGATCTCCGCTCACGAGAGAATGCAATCATCGTGCCATCGGGAGACCATGTGGGATTCCCGTCCACGCCAGCGCCCGTGACCAGCGGCCGCGCGGTGCGGGTTTCGACATCGAGCAACCAGATGTCCGACCGCAGCGACGAATTGATCAGGTGATCTGGGCGCCGCTCGAACGCGATATGGGAGCCCTCGGGCGACCAGTCGAATGCAAACACGCTGAAGTCCTCGCCGCCCGTGAGGCGCTCGGGATCGCTCACCGCCCGGCTCAGGTCATCGGGCAGCGAGACGAGCCACAGGTGCCGCTGGCGATACTCCTCGTCCTCGACCGCCCACTCCCCGTAACGAGTCCGCCGTTCCTTCTCCCTCGAGGACTCCGGCTCCTCGGAGGTGAAAGCAATCCGCCGGCCATCCGGAGCCCACGCAAAGGCGCTCACACCGTCCTTCACCGCCGTCAGCGGCAACGCCTCGCCGCCGGAAGGCCGAATCAGGAAGATCTGCTGCTTCTCCCCCCGATCGGCGAGAAAGGCGATCCAGGACGCGTTGGGCGACCAGGCGGGACTGGTGCTGCTCCCCTTGGGCGTATGTGTAAGCGCGACCGGTTCCTCGCCCAGGCGCGCGAGCCAGATCTCCGTGTCGTATCGGTTTTCCGCCCAATCCGTGGACGTGATCGTGTAGGCGATCGCCCGGCCGTCCGGCGACACGACCGGCGAGCCGGCGCTCTTGAGCGAGATGATGGCCCTGAACGAGGGACCGGGAACCGCCGGCTCCTGCGCCACCGCCGGCGCCGCCAGCAGCAGACTTGAGAGCGCAAGACACCGCGCGCCTGCGCCGACCCGGGAACGAGAGATGTAATCCATGTGGAACCGCCGTCGGTGACCCTGTCAAGAGACGCGTGCAATGAGCGGTCGCTGTCGGTACTCCGCAATCCCGCCGCCGCAGCGGGACGGCGCGAACCATGGGGCTCGGATCCCCGTCGAGTTCGGGATCCGCTCGCGGCATCGCCTGGAGCGGCTGGTCAATCCGGCGCGCGAGGGCCTCGTGAGTCAGGGGCCGTGTCCGAGACCACCGACACCCCCCCGTACTTGCCTCTCACGCCTCACGTCCCGCGTGGGGAGCTCCGCCCACATCTCGTCCACCCGCCGCTTGGTCTCGTCATCCATGACGATCCGTCGCGGCCAGGCACGCTCAAAGCCTTCTTCTTTCCATTTGGTCGTGGCATCAATCCCCATCTTCGACCCATAGCTGAACGCGCGAGAGGAATGGTCCAACACGTCAATCGGTCCCATGGTGAAGCGAACGTCCCGCTCCGGATCCATGTGGTTCAACGCCACCCACCAGGCTTCCTCGGGGTCCTGGACGTTCACGTCTTCGTCCAGCACGACGATCACTTTGGCCAGCGACATCAGCCCCATCCCCCATAACGCGTTCATGACCTTCCAGGCCTGCCCGGGAAACTGTTTCTTGATGCTCACGAACACGAGATTGTGGAAGATCCCGTAGGCAGGCATGTGGTAGTCCACGATCTCGGGCACGGTGAGCTTGAGCAACGGCAGGAAGATCCGCTCGGTGGCGCGGCCCAGATAGTAGTCCTCCATCGGCGGCCGGCCGACGATCGTCGTCGGATACACGGGATTCTTGCGCGACGTGATCGCGGTGACGTGCACGGCGGGATAGTAGTCGGCGAGCGAGTAGAACCCGGTGTGGTCGCCAAAGGGACCCTCCAGCACCAGCGGCTCGGCGGGGTCCACGTAGCCCTCGATCACCAGCTCGGCCTCGGCCGGCACCAGGAGATCGCTGGTCACGGCCCGCACCAGGCTCACCGGCTTGCGCCGCAGGAAACCGGCGAACAGGTACTCGTCTCTGTGAGGCGGGAGCGGCGCGGACGCGCTGTAGATAGACGGCGGATCGCCCCCCAGCGCGATCGCCACGGGCATCTTCGCGCCCCTCGCCGCCATCTCCCGCCAGTGCGCCGCGCCCACCTTGTGTCGCTGCCAGTGCATCGCCAGGAGATCGCGCCCCAGCACCTGGACGCGATACATCCCGACATTCCGTACCCCCGAGACGGGGTCCCGGGTGATGACTTGGGGCAGCGTGATGTAGGGGCCGCCGTCCTCGGGCCAGCACGTAATG
This sequence comes from uncultured Gemmatimonadaceae bacterium, assembly GCA_964627675.1. Taxonomy (GTDB): domain Bacteria; phylum Gemmatimonadota; class Gemmatimonadetes; order Gemmatimonadales; family GWC2-71-9; genus JACQHC01. The sequence continues at coordinate 7,442 of CAZVKD010000043.1, read as the reverse complement.
ATGGGCAACGCCGCGAGGTCCGCTTCGGTCCCGCGCAGCACGATCTCCTGACACGGCGCCGGCCCCGAAATGGTGCGCGGAGGGAACTTGATCAGCTCCGCCAGCGTCGGCAGCAGGGCGAGTCTCTCGCGCCACCCCTCGGGCGGCTTCAACCTGAGCAACTCGGTGATCCGGGCCGCTACGTCGTCCAGGCGCTCGACGCCAAGGGCGAGGCACATGCGCCGCTCCGAGCCGAACAGATTGATCCCGACGGGCATCCGGCAAGGACGACCGCCGGCGAGCGTTGGGCTGGCGAGGATCAACGCCGGCCCTCCACCGGGCGACTTCATGCATCGGTCCGCGATCTCCGCGACTTCCTTGACCACGGACACGGGGCGCGTCACGCGCACCAGCTCACCCGCCTCGTCGAGCGCGGCCACGAATTGCGTCAGGTTGTCAATGGGCATCGCCCGACCCGCCCGCGTCACCCCACCACAAGGCCGCGACCCCAAGCGTCAATCGCTCGAAGCCCACCCCACTGAATCCGGCCCGCGCCATGCGCTCGGCCAGGCGCTCCGGCGACGGAAAGGCGCTCACAGAATCTGGCAGGTAGGAATAGGCCGTCGTATGTTTCGAGACCAGTCGCCCCACGCGCGGGAGCACGCGGCGAAAATAGAAGAGGTACAGGGACTTCACGGGCTGGGCATCGGGGATCGCGAAATCCAGAATCACGAGCCGCCCACCCGGTTTCAAAACGCGACGCATCTCGTCCAGCCCCCGGTCGAGGTCGGCCAGGTTGCGGATCCCGAATCCGACCATGCAGCCGTCGAACCGGGCGTCCGGGAAAGGCAGCTCGAGCGCATCCGCCCCCACAACGTTGACCTTCGCGCCGTCGCCGAGCTTGGCGCGCCCCAGCCGGAGCATCGGGATCACGAAATCCGCGCCCACCACGCGCCCCCTGAAGGCTTTCCGCTGCGCCAACGCGAGCGCCAGGTCGAGCGTGCCGGCACAAAGGTCCAGGTATGCGCCCCCGCCACCGTGCGGGCCCGCGGCAACCATCCGGTCCACGGCCCGTCGCCGCCACGCCCGATCCAGGTTCAGGCTCAGGATGTGATTCAGCAGATCGTAGCGCGGCGCGATGGCCGTGAACATCTGCCGCACGTACGAGCGTTTCGTGTCGCCGATGAGGGAGGGCAGAGCGGGAGGCGACGACGTCATGGGAGCGTAAAGCTATTCCACCGTGGCCGGATACGACAGACGACGGCGGAGCGCACGACAGGGGACGATCCGGAGGCGTCGGGCAACAGCGCAGGCGATCGTCCTCGATCGTCTTCAACCGGCCCCGGTCGTCGCGCCGCCAGACTCAGTTCCGTCACCCGCGTCCGTCCGTGACCCAAGCCTGGCGCCTCTCCAACGCCTCCGATCAGGAGGTCGTTGCCGCCGCCCTGGCAGGCCGGGAGGAAGCCTACCGCGAGTTGCTGCGACGATACCAGCGACCGGTCTTCTCGCTCGTCTATCGCATGGTGCGTGACCGCGAGGCGGCGGAGGATCTTGCCCAGGAGACCTTCGTGAAAGTCCTCGGCGCCCTCGAGACCTACCGGCCGGAGTTCAAGTTCTCGTCCTGGATTTTCAAGATCGCCAACAATGCGGCCATAGACCACTTGAGGCGCCGCCAGCCCGACACGTTGGCTCTCGAGGGCGCTCCCGACGCGACCAACCAGGAGCAGCTGGAGGCCACCCAGATCCAGATCCCCTCCCGCAGCGAAGACCCGCTTGAGGAGGTGGAATCCCGTGAATTGGGGTCGGCGATCGAGCAGGCGATCGGCCGGCTGAGGCCGGAATACCGGGCCTGCATCATCCTGCGACATATCGAAGGGCGATCATACCAGGAGATCGCCGAAACTCTCGACCTGCCGCTGGGAACGGTGAAGACATACATCCATCGTGCCCGGGCGGAGTTGATGGATGCCCTGGGCCCACTGCGTGAATGAAACCAGGTACCCAACCAAGCCGTAGGGGGAAACGCATGACAGACCACGTCGAGAATGATGCCGGATTGACTGAGGCCGAGCGGCTGTTCGACCTCTATCTCGCGACGCTGCAGCGGTTTGACCCGGGGCCAGGCTTTTCCGAGCGGGTCATGGTTCAGCTGGCGGGTCATCCCGGGGTGACCCTGGTTGGGGGAGAGGCTCGGCGCGCCCGCGTGGTCGTGCCGGCTGGACTTCGCCGACCGGCCGTGGGTTGGGGGCTCGCGGGATCGGCTGCGCTGACCAGCACCGCCCTCACGGTTTGGACCGGCCTGAACTTCGAAGCCATTGGGGCGAAGGTGACCTTCGTCACAACAGTCGCCCTCGCGGCGTGGCCCACGCTCGTGGAACAGGTCACCCGGTGGTCCGCCGGTTTCGGGCAGGACATGGCCGGGCTGATTTTGCAGGTCGGACCGTCGAATCTGGCCTGGGGTTGGGCCGGTGCCGCGCTGGCAATCCCGGCTTCGCTCATTGGACTCATGCTGGCCTTCCGGCCGGCGACGCAGGCAAGGACGGCGAATCATGCGCGTTAAGATCATCACGGCACTCGCGGCACTGCTGGCCTCCGCCTTCTGCGGTGCCCTTGCCCAGGCCAACCGGGCCACGGCCGTCGCGCATTCCACGGAGGAGTCGCGACGCCAAGCCACCGTCACGTTCGAGCTATCCGACGGCGAGCAGCGTGCCATCTCGTTCAGTCGAGGAGAGATCTCGGTTGACGGCGATCCCATCGGCACCTACCCGCAGGGGTCCCCGCTGGACCGGGCATGGCGCCGTCTCATCGCACGGGCCGGTGAACTCACGACCGATCAGCTGGTTCTCGCCATCCGCGGCTTGCCGGTCCGAGAGCTGAGTCCCGAGACCGCGGCCGCCTGGAGCGAATTGACGAGGGCGCTGCCGCCCGTTCCGCCAGGAACCATAGTGCCGCCGCCGCCGGCCGGGCTGGAGGCGCCGGCGATGGCCGACATCGAGATCCCCGACGCGAACCTAAACGTGGACATTGGAAACATCCGTGAGGAGGTCCGTGCCGCCGTTGCGCAGGCGCGCGGGGCGCCAGGCCGGGACGAGCCGTCGCTCGCGGCGCGCGGCGTCGTCACGGACGTGATGGGTCTGTGCGGCATGCTCGTGGCGCTCGCGTCCATCGGCTTCGGCGCCGTCTTCTTCGTGCCCCATCGCCTCGAAGTCGTGGCCGACACCCTGGCGCGATCGCCGGTCCGCGCATTTTTCGCCGGATTGTTCACTCAACCGTTACTGCTGCCCGCGCTGCTCACCATGGTCGTGGGGCTGGTGCTCACCATCGTCGGGATTCTGGTCGTGCCCATGGCGATCATCGGCTTCGTGCTCGCCGTTATTGCGGCCGTGCTCGGGGGCTATCTCGCCGTCGCCCGGGTCATGGGTGAGATCTACGTTCGCCGAACCGGCCGCCAGAACCTGTACACGACCGGGTGGGCTACGTACCGCTACCTGGTCTATGGACTCATCGGACTGCTCGCGATCTGGTTGCCGGCGTTGGCGCTTCAGTGGATTCCGGGCGCCGGCGTCACGTTGATGCTGGCCGCGATTGTCTTCACCTGGATGATCGCCACGGCCGGTCTGGGCGCGGTGGTGCTCTCGCGCGGGGGGACCCGGAGCACGTTCGGCAGCAAGCCCGTGGCGCAACTCTCGGCTGACTTTTCCTGGACGACGCCTCGATCAACCGTGAGCCCGGGAGAGACGCGGAGGACGCCGTGATGCGCTCGACGGCAGTTGCGCTCGTCATGGCGGCGGCATCTCTGGCGCACCGGGCGGACGCCCAAGACATGCGTGTCACCAGCGCATCACGGCAGCGAGGCAACGAGGCGGACCTGTCCGTCGGCGTGAGCTTCGGCGCCGGGCGATTCCTCCTCAGGCCGGGACCGGAGGGGATCCTGTACCGAGCACGGCTGCGCTATGACGCCGAAGTCTTTGAGCCCGTCATCCGGTACGATGCGGCGAGCCGCCACGTGCGCCTCGGCATCGAGGGGCTGCGTGGACGCGGGCGAGGGTGGGATCGCGACAACCTGCCGGAACAGCGGCTCGAGGTCGAGTTGTCACCGGCTGTCCCGACCGACCTGGTCCTGGAGTTCGGGGGCGGCACGGCGGACGTGAACTTGGGCGGGCTCTCGGTTCGGCGCGCCCACCTCAAGGCCGGCGCAGCTGAGACGACGGTTCGGTTCGACCAGCCGAACCGGGTCAGGTGCGACGAGCTGTCCTTCGAAGTCGGAGCCATAGCTCTCTCCGCGGAGCACCTGGGCAACGCGCGCTGCCGGCGCATCGGGTTGAAGGGCGGGGCCGCCGACATCACACTGGACCTGACGGGCGCCTGGCCGGAGAGCTTCGAGGCCGACGTGGAGATGGCCGTGGGGGTTGGGTCGGTAACCCTCGTGCTGCCTGAAGGGCTGGGAGTGGCGGTCGAGATGGACCGGTTCCTGGCAAGCTTCGATCAGGCCGGCCTCCGGAGACGGGGGGACCGGTATTACTCCGCCGCCTACGAGACGGCCTCGACCAAGCTCCATATCAACGCGAAGACGGTGGTGGGAAACGTGGCAGTGCGCTGGGTGGCGGCGAACCGATAACCGAAGGGACGGCCGGGGGAAGGGCCGAGCGCGAGGGACGCAAGGCGTCGCTCGAGCCGGATTCAAGCGCGCAGTCGCACCTCCACGCCTTCTTTGACACCGAGACGCTCCGAGGCCGAGCCATCGCGCAGGGCAATCTCGATCGTCCCACCGGATCCCACAAACGCCACTAACTCTCCCGGCGTCACATCCGCGAACGTTCTGCGCAACGGAATCGCGTGGCCCGCCGCTGCGACGGCCGCCGCGCCCGGCGTCGCGACTCCGGCCCCCGCGGGCCTCTTCGCGGCGTTCTCCGTCGGAAGCGTCTCTCCCGCTTCGGGCGCCACCGATCCCCGCAGGTTCGTCACCAGGGTGCCGAACCGATCCACGTACACGACGCACCCGACCATGCCCTGCGGGTCGGGGCGGGGAGTTGGGAGCGGGGTTCGAATCGGGTTGGAGATCACGCGGCCAACCCGCTCGAGCGGCGAGCCCCGAGCCAGGAGGGCCGCCACAGGCGCCATCACGTCGCGTCCATGAAACGTGGGAGACGCTTCGGCCGGAACCGGGACCTCGACCATGCTGGCGCCGGCCAGCACCGGAGTGAGCAGCCCGTTGTCCGGTGCCACGAACCGGTGCTGGTGATGCATCGCGGCGATAATCCGCCGCCTCGTGCCGACGGTCGGATCCACGACCGCCAGATGCACGGTCCCCGGCGGAAACCGCTGCCAGGTCCGGCCGAGCACGTATTGCGCGGCGAAGATGTTGCCCGGCGCGATCTCGTGGGTGATATCCACGATCTGAACGCCGGGCGCGGCCGACAGCAGGACGCCTTTCACTTCGGCAACGTAGGAATCCCGCTGTCCGAAATCGGTCAGCAGGGTGATAATTGCCGTCACTGAGGGAACTATCCCGTGAGGATCGGCAGGCGGATCTTCTTGCCGCCGACCCTGGCCTCGACCTCGCGCGTCATGGAGGCCAGCGCGCGCGCCGCGGGCGACTCCGGCTCCGCGATCACGATGGGCTGGCCCGCGTCGGCCAAATCGGCCATCCCGGCCTGGAGCGGCACCTGCCCCAGCAACGGAACCCCTAGCTCGGCGGCCAGGCGTTGGCCGCCGCCGCCGAGGAAGATCTCCGTCCGCTCACCGCAATGCGGGCACACGAACCAGCTCATGTTTTCCACGACGCCGAGGACCGGCACGCTGACCCGCTCGAACATCTTGGCACCGCGCAACGCATCGCCGATCGCCACTTCCTGCGGCGTGGTCACGATCAACGCGCCGTCCAGCTGCGCCGACTGGGCCAGGGAGAGCTGCGCGTCGCCGGTGCCCGGCGGCAGGTCCACGATGAAATAGTCGAGCTTCCCCCAGCGCACATCCCGCAAGAACTGCTGGATGATCTTGGTCACGATGGGACCGCGCCAGATAGCCGGCGCGTCGCGGTCCACCAGGAATCCCAGCGAGATCAGCCGCACGCCGTAGCGCTCGAGAGGGATGATCTTCTGGTCCTGCACCGGGGGCTTCTCGTGCACGCCGAACATGCGGGGGATGTTGGGCCCGTACACGTCGGCGTCCATGATGCCCACGCGCTTGCCTGCCCGGGCGAGTTCGGCGGCGAGGTTGGCGGCGATGGTGGATTTGCCCACACCGCCCTTGCCGCTCGAGATGGCGATGATGTGGCCGAGGTCATCGAGCGCGCCGGGCGACGGCGCGGCGTGCGCTGTTTGGACGGCGGGCGCGACCGGGCGGGTGCCCTCGGGCGCCGGCTGGGCCCGCGGCTCCACCACGTCAATGTGCACGCCCGACACGCCGGGCACCTGCAGCACCGCCCGGCGCGCAGCGCGCACGATCGTCGCGGGGTCGTCGCGCGACAGCAGGAACGTGAACGAAACCCGTCCGGCGCCGTCCACCGAGAGATCCCGCACCATGCCGGCCGACAACACGTCACTGCCCACGCGCTCGTTGCGAACCTTCCCGAGCGCGGAGGCGACCAGGGACTCGAGACTCGCCGTCATGGAGCAATGATAGGGCGGGCGCCGGTGCCGGAGCAATGCCGCCGGACCCGGTCGGCCGCGTTATCGCCCGCGAGCAAGCACCTCTCGCGCCACCGCCAGCACCCGCTCTTGCACTTCCGCCAGCTGGCCGTTCAGCATCGCCCCCGCCGCCTTGGTGTGCCCGCCCCCGCCGACCGAGCCCGCGAGCGCCGCCACGTCCACGTCGCCCACCGAGCGGAAGGAGGCCTTGACACGACCACCGGTCACCTGGCGAAACAGGAGCGCCAGCCGGATGCCGCGAATGGAGCGGGGAAACTCCACGATGCCTTCCAGCTCCTCCGCATCCACCTCGTGCCGCTCGAGCGCCCCCGGGGGCACCGTCACCCAGGCGAGCCCGATCTCCGGTTCCACGACCAAAGTCTCCAGCACATCCGCCATGAGGCGAATGCGCCCCTCGGACGCGGTGGCGTACACCTCTCGATAAATCTCCTCGGCGTCGAGCCCCTGCCCGAGCAAGTCGGCGGCGACGTGCAGGGCGCGGGGAGACGTGTTGCTGAACCGGAAGCCGCCCGTATCGGTGAGCAAGGCCACGTAGAGCGCCCGTGCCGCGTCTTTCGAAATGGACCATCGCGCTGATCGCGCCAGGTCGAACACCAGCTCGCCCGTGGCGCATGCCGACGCGTCCACCAGGCGCGGACCGGGGGGGAGGCTCCCGTTGGTCGTGTGATGATCAACGCAGGCGACCGGCACGCCCGCGGCCTTCACCGCTTCACCGAGCTGCCCGAGCCGGCCCAGGTCCGAGATATCGAGCACGACGATCGCATCGGCGCGGCGAAGGTGCTTCACCGCCTCCCCGGTCTTGTCGGCACGGTC
>CAZVKD010000042.1:0-14035 GCA_964627675.1 uncultured Gemmatimonadaceae bacterium | reverse complement strand
ATTGATCGCTACCTGGATGACCGGATGTTCGGTCGCGTGGACAAGCAGGCGCTTCAGGCGACGGTCGAGCGGGCCCGGGCGCAACTGGCGGCGCTGATCGGGGGCCACCCGGACGACGTCGCTATCACCAAGAACGTTTCGGAGGGGCTCAACCTGTTTGCGGCAAGCCTGCCCTGGCAGCCGGGCGATAACGTGGTGCTGTGCCCGGGGCTCGAGCATCCGAACAACGTGTACTTGTGGTACAACCTGCGGGCGCTTCGCGGCGTCGAGGTGCGGGCCGTGCCGTCGGACGGCGGCCGCGTGCCTGTCGAGGCGATGGTCCAGCGAATTGATGCGCGCACTCGCCTGGTGACGGTCCCCCACGTCTCGTTCTCGCCGGGCTTCATCACGGACGTCGGCCTGTTGGCGCGGGAGGCGCATGCTCGCGGTAGCCTGGTGCTCGTAGATGCCGCGCAGTCCGTTGGCGCCATCAGGACCGACGTGCGGTCGCTGGGGGTTGACGCCCTGGCCGTGGCCACGCAGAAATGCCTGCTCTCCGTGTACGGCTTCGGGTTCCTGTGGATCCGGCGGGAGTTGGCGGACGGTCTGGTTCCGGGGCATCTGGCGCGGTACGGAATTGACCTGGGGCAGGACGCGCACGAGACCGCACTCGGCGACGGAACGCTCCGATACCAGCCCGGGGCGCGGCGATTCGACCTGGGGAACTACAACTACCTTGGTGCGGTGGGCGCCGATGCCTCGCTGCGGCTGTTGCACGGCATCGGGATGGAACGCATCGAGGCCCACGTCCGCCGTCTTGCGGCGCGGCTGGCCAGCGGATGCCTGGAGCGGGGTCTGCCGGTGGCGGGCGGCGGCCCGGGCCCGCACCTGGCGCACATCGTCGCGGTTGGGGCGAGCGTGGGCGGCCGGCTTTACACTGCGGTCGATCCGGCCGTGCGGGCGCTATACGACCGTCTCAGCGCGAACAACGTTCGCCTGTCCATCCGGCGAGGGGTCCTGCGGTTTTCCGTGGCCGTCTACAACAGTGACGAGGACGTGGACCGGGTCCTCGAGCTGGCTCGGTGAGCCACGTCCCGCGGGCGGCACGGTGCCCGCCAGTCGTCATGCCGCACCGCACTTGCCCGGGGTGCGGCACGCGCGCCCGGTCGCCGTTGCGACGAGACTAGCGCCGCCGTTGCGGTCGGCGCGCGCCCTCAGCCGTGGCCATTCGGCCCACCGCAAGCCGGAGAATCGCTCCGGCCATGAGGGCCAGTGCCAGGTACTGGGGCCAGAGCATCCGCACGCTTTCGCCCTTGAGGAAGATGCCGCGGACGATCTCGAGGAAATGCCGCACCGGATTGAGCAGCGTGATCCATTGAAACACGACCGGCATGCTGCTGATGGGGTAAAAGAATCCTGACAGGATGATCGCCGGCACGATGAACATGAACATGGACATGAAGGCTTCCTGCTGCGTCCGCGAGATGGTGGAAATCAGGAGCCCCACGCCGAGGCCGGCGAGGATGTAGAGCACGGCACCGAACAGCAACGCGGGCGGGGAGCCGCGAATGGGGATGTCGAACCAGAACACGGCGATGCTTGCGACGAGCACGAGGTCAACGAGCGCGACGAGTGCCACGGGCAAGGTCTTGCCCAGGATCAGTTCCCGTGCGGTGAGAGGTGTCACCATCAGCTGATCGAGCGTGCCCAGCTCCCGCTCGCGCACGACGGCGAGCGCCGTGAGGATCAGCGCCATCAACAAGATGATGATGCCGATCACGCCGGGGACGTTGTACATGCGGCTCTCGAGATTGGGGTTGTACCACGCGCGGATGCGCAGATCCACGCCGCCCTCGGGGAGCCGGCCGGCCGCCTGGGCGTGGTCGAGGGCGAACCGTTGGACGATCCGCTGGGCGTAACCCATCGCGACGGTGGCCGAGTTGGAGTTGCTGCCGTCCACGATCACCTGGACCGTGGCGCGGCCCGTGGCGAGGTGACGGGCGAACCCGGAGGGGATCTCGATGCCCACGAGCGCGTCGCCGTCGTCGAGCGCGCTGGCGAGGTCGCCGGGGCGCTCCGATCTCCCCACGATCTCGAAGTACCCGGTGGCGTGAAAGGCCTCGACCAGCGCGCGGGACGCGGCGGTGCGGTCGAGGTCCACGACCCAGGTCGCCGTGTCGCGGATGTCGGTGTTCACGGCATAGCCGAACATGACGAGCTGAATCACCGGCGCCACGAATATCACGGCGCGCGAGCGGGGATCGCGCAGCAGCTGCCGAAACTCCTTCTTCACCATTTCCCGCAGGCGCAGTCCGGACAACGCCATCAGCCGATCTCCTTCTTGAACACCCGAATGGCGAGACCCAGTCCCAGCGTGGCGAACAGCACCATGGCGATGGCCTGGGGCCACAGCACCTCCGGGCCCACGCCCTTGAGCAGGACGCCGCGGGTCACCGTGACGTAGTAGCGCGCCGGCACGACGTAGGTGATGGCGCGAAGCGCGATCGGCATGGTCGCGATGGTGAAAATGAATCCCGAGAGCAGCAGCGCGGGCATGTACGTGGCGAGCATCGCAACCTGGGTGGCGAGCACCTGCGACTTCACCGCGGCGGAAATGAACATGCCGAGGCCGAGCGCCCCGACGAGGAACAGGAGCGTCAGCACGGCGAGGAGCAGCACGTTGCCCCGGAACGGCACCCCGAACACCGTGACGCCGACCAGGAGGGCGGCAACCACGTCGAGCAGGCCGATGGCCACGTACGGCACCAGCTTGCCCAGGACCACCTCCAGCCGATGGACCGGCGTCGCGGCGAGCTGCTCCATCGTGCCGCGCTCCCACTCGCGCGAGATGGTGAGCGCCGTTAGCAGGGCGGCGATAATGGACATAATGACCGCCACGAGCCCGGGCACAATCATGTTCCGGCTTTCGAGGGTCTCGTTGTACCAGACTCGGGTCTCCGCCCTCACCGGCAGCGCGAGCGGCGCCCCGGCGCGGGCCGCCAGGACGTCCACGGTGTATCGCGCGACGATGGCTTCGGCGTAGTTCTGGGCGATCGTGGCCGTGTTGGCGTCGCCGCCGTCGAGGAGAATCTGGATGGGAGCGGGGCGGCCCGCAGCGAGGGGGCGCTGGAAATCGGGTGGGATGATCAGGACGAGGCGGGCCCGCCCCGAGCCCAGCACGTCGTCAACATCGGCGTAACGGGCGAGGGTGGCCACGTGCTCGAAGTAGCCCGAGGCCTGGAAGGCTTCCACCAGGCCGCGGCTGTCCCGGCTCCGGCTCTGGTCCAGCACCGCCATGCGGATGTTCCGCACATCGAAGGAAATCGCGTAGCCAAAGAACAGGAGCATGAACGCCGGGAGCACAAAGGCCAGCCCGAGGCTGCGCGGGTCGCGGCGCAGCTGGATGGCTTCCTTTCGAGCCATGGCCCACAGGCGCATGACGCTCATCCGATGACCGCCCCACCTTCCTTCCGCACCAGCGCCACGAAGACGTCCTCGAGGGACGGCGTGATGCGCTCGATGGATGCGACGCGGCGTCCGTGCCGCCGCAGCGCCGACGGGATCTCCTGCGCCGCCGCCTCCGCGTCCATCGCGACCACGTGTACCAGCCGTCCGAACATCGCGGCGTCAATGACCCCGGGCGCGCCCTGCAGCGCTTCGACGGCCCGGGCAGGGTCATCGGTCCTCACGGCAAAGATCGGCTCGATCATCGTCTGCTTGAGCGCCGCGGGACGATCGAGCGCAATCAGCCGGCCGCGGTTCATCAGGGCGAGGCGATGGCAGTACTCGGCCTCTTCCATGTAGTGCGTGCTCACGAACACCGTCGTGCCGTCGGCGGCGAGCTGGTAGATCAGGTCCCAGAACGCCCGTCGCGACATCGGGTCCAGCCCCGACGTGGGCTCGTCCAGGAACAGGATCGGCGGCTGGTGCAGAACGGCGCACCCCAGAGCCAGCCGCTGCTTCCAGCCGAGGGGGAGTTCCGACGTGAGGCGCCGATGTTTCCCGGTGAGCCCGGCCATGTCCAGCACCCAGTCCCGTCTGGCGCGGAGCCGTTCCCCGTTCACGCCGTACAGCGCGGCGAACAACCGGATGTTCTCGTCCACGGTAAGGTCACCGTACAGCGAGAAGAGCTGCGACATGTAACCCAGCTTGTTCTTGAGGCGGTGGATTTCCGTTTCGACGTCGTGACCGGCCACCACCGCTTGGCCCGATGTGGGGGCCAGCAATCCCGTCAGCATCTTGATCGTGGTCGTCTTCCCGGCGCCATTGGGGCCCAAGAAGCCGAAGATCTCGCCCTCCGTCACGGTGAAGCTGACGCGGTCAACGGCGATGAAGTCGCCGAAGCGACGCGAGAGCTCCCACACCTGGACGGCGTCAGTCACCCGGCCGGCCCTCCCGATCGGCGCCGACCAGGTCAATGAACACGTCCTCCAGCGAGGGCTCCGCGGCGCCGACCCGCCGAATCGCGTGGCCCGCCTGGCGAAGCGCCGCCGCCGCGGCGGGCCAGTCTCGCTCGGGATCGTCCAGCGTCACGTGCACGACGTCGCCGAACACGACCGCGTGCCGGACGCAGGGCACGGCGCGCAAGACGTCCTGCGCCTGTCTGGGGCGATCGGGCTCGAGGGCGAGCACGCGGCCGCCGAGGCGGCGCTGCAAGGCGAGGGGAGCGTCCAGCGCGAGCAGGCGCCCCTGGTGCAGCATGGCCACGCGATCGCACCGTTCGGCCTCGTCGAGATACGCCGTGGACACGATCGCCGTGGTGCCGGCGGCCACCATCTCGTGAACGATGAGCCACAGATCACGGCGGGATATCGGATCCACGCCGAAGGTCGGCTCGTCCAGTATCAAGACTGCGGGCTGGTGAATCAGGGCCGCGCACAGGCCGAGCTTTTGCTTCATACCGCCTGAGAGTTGCCCGGCAAGGCGATGCTCGAACGGTCCCAATCCGGAGAACGCGTACAACCGCTCGAGGCGCCGGATGCGGTCGGCCTTCGAGACGCCGTACAAATCGGCGTAGAAGTCGAGGTTCTCGCGTACGGTGAGATCGGTATACAGTCCGAAGCGCTGGGACATGTAGGCCACGTGGTGCTTCACGCCCTCGGGATTGGTGGCGACCGACGTGCCGAGGACGGTGGCGTCACCCGAGGTGGGGCGGAGCACGCCGGCGAGCATGCGCAGGGTGGTCGTTTTGCCGGCGCCGTCCGGACCGACGATACCGAACAGCTCGCCGGGGGCGACGTCGAAGGTGAGCGCGTGAACCGCCTCCACAGCGCCGAACCGACGGGAGAGGGCACGCAGAGACACCGCGGGCCGGGACACGGTCAGGCTCACGTCTCTACCGATCGCCGCCTGTCTGGTCTCCGACGGTAATTCGAACGTCCGCGGGAAGACCCGGTTTGAGATCCAGCGCCGGATCCCCCGTGATCCGGATCTTCACGCGGTACACCAGCTTTACTCGGTCCTCGGTCGTCTGGACGTTCCGGGGCGTGAACTCGGCCTCACTCCCGATGAAGGTGACCTCGCCGGTATAGGTGCGGTTGGGGTAGGCGTCGGCCGATATTGTGGCGGGCTGGCCAAGCGCGAGGCGCCCGATCTCGTCCCCGCGCACGTAGATCCGCACCCAGCGGTCTTCGGGGTTCATCAGGGTCACCACCGGGGCGCCCGCGGGTACGGTCTCGCCGGGCTCCCGGTGGCGCACCGTGACGATGCCCCTGAACGGGGCCTCGATCACGGCGCCCGCGAGCGTCGCGTCGAGTTGCGCCACGGCTGCCTCTGCTTGGGCGAGCACGGCCCGCTGCACGGCGATCTGCTCAAGCCGCGCCCCGCGCTGCAGCAGCTCCAACTGGCGACGGACGCGCTCGTGTTCCGCCTCCGCCACGTCGTATGCCGTCTGCGCCTGGTCCATCACGGCGCGGCTGACCGCGCCACCGTCGAACAGGCGTCGGGTCCGCTCCAACTCCACCCTAGCCAGGGCGAGCCGCTGCGCGGCGGCGCGCTCCGCCGCGCGCCCCTGCGCCACTTCCTCCGAGCGGAAGCCGGATTCCAGCTCGACCAGCCGCGCGCGCGCTGATGCGACCTGGGCCGCCGCGCCCCGGCGGCGAGCCTCGAGCTCGGCGCGATCCAGCGTGGCCAGCCGGGCGCCGGCGTCCACCGTGGCGCCTTCATCGGCCAGGACGCTGTCAACCCGGCCCGGGACCTGGAACCCGAGGTCCGCCTCTGTGGCTTCCACGGTTCCGGAAGCCACGATCGTGGCACCAGAGGCGTCTGGTCGGAAGGCGATCGCCAGCGCGAGGGCGAGACCGACCATCGCTGCCAGGGGGAACGCCAGGCGTCGCGCGGGCGTCATGGGACGGACTCCACGATGGTCGCGAGCCAATCGGCCGACAGCTCGCCGGTGAGGCGCGCCAGCTCCACGCGCGCCAGGATCTCTCCGTACTGGGCCTCGATCAGGGCGGCCCGGGAGCGGCGCAGGTCGGCCTCGGCCCGGAGAAAATCGGTTTGTATGCCTGCGCCGGCGTCGAGTGCAAGCTGTTCGATACGCGCGATTTCGGTGAGGTGATCCACGGCCCGCGTCATCGCAATCACGCGCGCGCGCGCCTCCCGGGCGGTGGCGAAAGCCCGATCCAGGGCCGCTTCGAGTTCCAGTTCTGCCGCCCGGGACTGCTCGGCCGCGGCCCGGGCGCGCGAGGTGGCGGCGGAGATCGCGGCGGCCCGGGCGCCCCCTTGAAACAAGGGGTACGTAATCCGCGCGCTGGCCTGCCATTCCGCCGTGAAGGTGGCGGCGCCTCCGCCGAAGCCGAGGTACCCTCCCCCGACTTCCACCCGGGGGAACCAGGCGCCCCGCGCGGCGCGCCGGGCGAAGTCGGCAGCCTCCGCGCGCCGGCGCGCCCGAGCGAGTTCCGGACTCATCGCCGCCGCGCGACGGAGCACGGTGGCGCGGTCGAACGTGATCGTCGTGTCGCGCAGGCGGATCATTGTGAGCCGCGCCGCGCGGGTACGCTCGGGAACGACCCCCACGAGGCGCGCGAGCGTCAGTTCGGCCACGTCGAGCTCCGCGGCGCTTCCCACGCGCTCGGCCTCCGCCTGTGCCATGGCCGCCTCGACCCGCAGCAGGTCCACGCGGGCCGCGCGTCCGGCGTCCAGGGCTCGGAGCACGCGACCGCGCTCGGCCGCGAGCGCCGCCAGACTCTGTTCCTGCGCCTCGCGCCGGGCGCGGCCGGACATCACCGCCAGGTACGCGCGCACCGTTTCCGCGGTGACGCGCAGCAGTGCGGCGTCGAGGTCCGCTGCCGCGCCGTGCGCTTCGGCCCGCGCGGCGCCGATGCGGGCCCCGCGAGCGCCACCGTCGAACACCGTGTATCCCAGCTGACCGGCGCCCTGCAGGAGCGTGCGATCGAACGCCGGGGGCCGGGTCGGGTCGAAACCGTGGAGGGGCGCCACGATCATCGGCAGCTCGAAGCGCGTGACCGTGCCCTGGGCGGTGATCTGCGGGAGCCAAGCGGCCCGGGCTTCCGCGACGCGCGCGCCGGTTTCGTCTTGCGTCGCGCGCGCGGCGGCGATCACAGGATGGGAGGTTACCGCCAAGCCGATGGCCTGACGCAGGGACAGCGCCGAGTCCGCCTGGGCCGACGCCAGCCCGGGCAGAGCGATCAGCGCCGCGAGGCTCACCGTGCTACGCACTCCGCTCATGGTTTCTCCCGCTTCGCGGCGAGGCCGGCGCGGATGAACTCGATCACCGAGCGCACCAGGCGCTCCCGGACGGCTGGTTGGTTCTGATCAACGGCGATGGCGCGTTGCAGCGCGCCCTGCATCAGCGTGAGGAAGAACGGCTGCGCCCCGACCGACAGCGCCATCAGGCGTGCGTCGCCCTTGCGAATGGTGCCGTCTTTTTGGCCCTGCTCGATCAAACCCGCGATCAGGCCGTGGTTGGCTTCCATGGTGCGTCGAACGGGGCCGGGCACCTGGCGACCGCGCGCCATGACCTGCGGGATGAACCGTCCGAAGTCCGGCTGCTCGTGCAGGTACTCGAAGACGGCCCGCACCACCCGCTCGATGCGGTCCAGCGCCATTTCATCGGTGGCGGCGGCGCGCGCGAGCCGCTCGCGAAAGGGGTCGGTTATAGAGGCGAGCGTCGCGTCGTACAACGCCGCCTTGGAACCGAAGTGATAGGTGACGGCCCCGAGGTTGGCCCGCGCCAGGCGGGTGATGGCGCGCACCGACGCCCCGGCGTAGCCGTGCCGCGCGAACAATTGCCTCGCGGCGGCGATCAGGGCGGCCGGCGTGGCTGTAGAGGCAGTCATACGCGTGTATGAACGACTCATACGATCGTATGACTAGTTGGTCCGGCATGCCCCCGTCAAGGGGCGGTGCTGGGAGGGATTCGGCGGCGGGCGGCCGCTCAGTCTATCCGATGCTGCGCGTGATGGCCGTACGGCCACAGGACCTGGCGCGTGCGCACTACGCCCCCATGCGCTTGGCGATGTCGGCGGCGCTAGGCCCAAACCGCCCGCTGGGGTGTGCGGCCGGGCTCGAGCACTCGCTTCAGGTGTTCGGCGGCGTCACAGGCGAACGCCGCTCCTAGCCGTCCCAGCTCACGCCTTCCATATCCCGAGCAGCCGGCGCACCAGCACGATCTGTCCCACGTGATACGCAGTGTGATCCGCGACCAGCAGCAGCTCCCGCAGGTACGTCGCCTGGGGAGCGTAGGGGAGTGGGCTTTCGAGGTTGACCTCGGGGTCCATCGCCATGCGTCGAAGGGTCGCCAGATCGCGCTGGAACGCGGCGATGCTCTCGTCCCACGCCTCGGCGGTGGGTGGCTCGGGCGAGGGCGGCCAGTAGTCCTCCGGCCACTTCCCCTCGCGGTAATCGGGATTCACGCAGTAGTCGAGGATATCCCATTGACAGACGCGGAGGTGCTCGAGCAGCTCCCACAGCGAGTGCGGCAGACCGGCGGGTCGTTTGCCCCGGAGTTCCGGTGGGACGCCGGCAACGGCCGTGCCGAAGGCCACGTGCGCGTTGTTCCAGTCGAGCAGGGCGGCGAGCTGTGACCGGAGGACGGCGCCCGGTGGTCGGCGCCGCCCCGGTCGGCTGCGGCGTTTGGTTTGCTTGGTCTGCCGTCGCTTGCGCGGCATGGTGGCGGGCTACCGCCGCTTGGTGGTGATCTCGATGGCGCCACTCGCGTGCCCGGTGCCGTATCGGGTAGTGGCGTCCGCGGCGTCTCGGTAGCGTACCTGGTGCACGGTTTGGAGCAGGATGTTTCTGAGTTCCTCGACGCCGCCCATGCGCTGATTGTCCAGGTACACCACCACCGGATTGCCACCGGTACCCAGCGTGGTGGTCCCGCGCTCGACCAGCCAGCGAGGTCGGAGGCGCTGCAAGGCGTCGTACAGGTTGTTCATCGGTTGCGCGGCGAGTTCTTCGGCCGTGACGACGCTGGATGATCGCTGGCCACCCTCCTGGCCGACGCCGCTCTGGGCCGCGCTGGCGCATGCCGCGGTGAGGAGGGAGCCGAGCAGGAAACCGAGCCTGGAGAGGCTGCCGGGCTGGTGTGACGGCATCATGGACGCTCCTGGGGTAGGTGGCTCCGGATCATTGACACTAGCGCCCACCGGCGCGGCGGAGAAGGGCACGGGCTTTCGCAGCGGGCACGCCGAGGTTGGATCCGCCGAACTCCGGCAGGACGGCCGAGCTCACGGCGAGCACTGCGCCCTGCAGCGAGAGCACGGGGCCGCCGCTGCCGCCGTGCGTCGTTTCGGCGTCGTACACGATGGCCTGATCCGTAACCTGTCCCACGATGCCCCGGGTGGCCAGCGGGGCCACGGCGTTCGCCTGGGCGAGCCGGCGCGCCGCTGCCCAGAAGTCGAGGTCCGGTTGATTCCGCAGCTCACTGACGAGCCGCGCGTCCGCCCGCGCCATGAGGGCTCGAAGGCCGAGCGGGTAGCCCAGGGAAATCACCTCGTCGCCCGGTTCGGGCACACGAGGATCCAGGGCAAGCGCCGGGGCGTTGAGGGCCGGCATGGTCCGCAGGACCGCCAGGTCGGCGTCGTCGCTCGCGGCCAGCAACTCGACGGTCACCGGTTGCCGGCGGTCGGGAAGGAATCCCACGAAGCGTCGCATGACTGGCCGCCAACCCTGCGCGGCCACGCGGCGAGCGGCCTCGTCGAACTCCCACGGCGCCGCCACGTGACGATTGGTGAACAGCAGTCCCGAGGCCGTGGCCACGAAGGCGGTGCCGGTGAACAGCACTTCCAACTCCGGGCCGACCTCGTCGAGTGTGACCAACGGGTCACCGCTGGGCAACAGTTGCGGGTCGCCGGCTGCGTCCACGATGATGCGGAGCGGGCGGCCGGACTGCGGATCGGTGAAGCCGTACGCGCCCTGAAGGAACACGGTCGAGCGTGCCGCGGCGCGAATCACGCGGGCCGCCGCTCCGGTCTGTGCTTCGAGCGCCTGGAGCCGCTCCGAGGTCGCCGACAGGTTGGCTTCGACCTCGCCCAACATCCGGAGCAGGTCCTGGCTGCTCGACGGGTTGTCGGTCCGGCGGGCCAGAAGCTCCGCGATCCCGGCCACCCGTGCCTGCTCGCTGACCAGTTGGCGCTCCAGCTCGATGCTGCGGCGAAGAAGCAGGGCGATGGCGCCGGCGAGGACCAGCAGCACGACGCCGACCGCCCAGCGGAATGCGCGCGACGTCTCTCGCACGAGCTGCACCGGAGCGCCCGATAGGAACGCAGCCGTCCGGCCCATCATGCTGGTGCGGGTGAGGCGGGCGGCGGTCAGGCTGTCGGTCAGAACGTCGGGAACGGCGCGGAGGGTGAGACCCGAGCGATAGACGCGGAACCGCAGGACCGGTCCTTCCTTGCCGATCTCGAGCGTGTCTCCGTGCGCCAGCGGCAGTCGCGTGGCCAGGGTTCCGTTGACCCAGATCTGGCGGTCGGGTTCCACGCGCAGCTCGTACGTTTGATCCCGCCGCACCAACCGTGCGAACAGCGCCGGCTCCGGCACGTCCTGAAGGACGACCCGCACGGTATGCTCGGGCCCCGTGCCGATGGTGAGCATGTCGCCCTGGATGTGCTGGGACGCGCCACGCTGGGCGCCGGAGAGGTGAACCAGCAAGAATGTCGGCCCCGGCTCGGGCCCCGGGACGCCGGCGGGTGGCGAAACAGCGGGCTCGGCCATGTCCGAATGTGCGGGCGCGCGCACACCTGAAGCAAGGGACCCGGAGGCTGCGCGCGGCGATGCGAAGGCGTATCTTCGGCAGCGAGATCATCCGGAGCCACGCCATGCGTACTCGTTCCAGGCTCGCTGCATCGGGTCTCGCTCTCGCCGGTGCACTTACATTGGCCACGCCGCTCGCCGCGCAGCGCACTGCCAAGCCGGTGCTTCACGGTCGCCACTGGGTGGCGATCACGGGAAAACCGCTCGGTGCCACGGCCGGGGCCATGATGTTCCAGAAGGGCGGCAACGCCGTTGACGCGGCCGCCGCCATGCTCGCGGCGGTGGCCACCATGTGGGACGTGCTGTCATGGGGCGGCGAGACCCAGGCGCTGATCTACAATCCTGAGACCAAGAGGGTAATCGGCATCAACGCGCTCGGCGTGGCGCCGTCAGGCCTCACACCCGACTTCCTCAAGGCGAAGGGGTTCCACTATCCGCCCGACGAGGGGGTGCTCGCGGCGGTGACGCCCGGCACGCCGGGCGGGCTCATGACCATGCTGGCGGAGTTCGGCACCCTCTCGCTCGAGGACGTGCTGGAGCCGGCCATTGCGATGGCCGACGGTTATCCTATCGAGGAGCAGACCGCAAACTCCATGGAGCGCAACAAGGCGACGATCAAGCGGTGGAAGTACTCGCCCGCGGTCTATCTGCCGCACCTGGGCGAGTCGCGCGAGGCGCCCTACGCCGGCGAGATCTTCCGGCAGCCCGACCTCGCGGCAACGCTCCGCAAGCTGGTCGAGGCGGAGCAACAGGCGCTGCGCGCGGGGCGAAACCGCACGCAAGCCATCTACGCGGCCTACGATCGCTTCTACCGGGGTGACGTGGCGCAGGAGTTCGTGCGCGGGGCGCGTGAGGAAGGCTCGCCCATGACGCTCGAGGATCTCGCCCGCTGGCAGGTGAAGATCGAAGAGCCGGTCATGACGACATATAAAGGAATAGAGGTCTACAAGCTGAACGTGTGGACCCAGGGACCCTCCCTGCTCCAGGCGTTGAACATCCTCGAGAACTTCGACGTCAAGGGGATGGGGTACAACAGCACGCGCTACATCCACGCGCTGTACCAGGCGCTGAACCTCGCGTACGCGGATCGCGACTTCTATTACGGAGACATCTACTACCCGCCGGAGGAGCCGGTGCAGGGGTTGCTCTCCAAGGAGTACGCCAAGGCGCGGGCCCAAGGGATCAACTGGGAGCGGAACGACCCGAACGTGAAACCGGGCGACCCGTATCCCTTCATGGGAAAGACCAACCCGTTCACGGAATACCTGAAGAACTGGCCACCAGCCCCGCGCACGGCCACGACCTCGTCAGGCAACTCGGATGATGGCTTCGATGCGGCCTTCTATTCGGGCACCACCAGCGTGCAGGCCGCGGACGCGAAAGGCTGGGTGGTCTCGATCACCCCAAGCGGCGGTTGGGTGCCGGCCGTCATCGCGGGACGTACCGGCGTGGGCATGAGCCAGCGCGCCCAGAGTTTCGTCACCGACCCCGCGGAGAATCCCTTCAACGTGGTGGAACCCGGCAAACGGCCGCGGGTGACGCTGACGCCCAGTCTCGCGCTGAAGGACGGCCGCCCGTTTCTCTCGTTCGCGGTCCAGGGCGGCGACGGGCAGGACCAGAACCTGCTCCAGTTCTTCCTCAACGTGGTGGAATTCGGCATGAACGTCCAGGAAGCCGCGGAGGCCGCCAACTTCAACACCTTCCAATTGCGCTCGTCGTTTGGGGACCACCAGTCGCGCCCCGGTCGCATCCTGCTCAACGAGGCCATCCCGACCTGGGTCCGAAACGACCTCCGGAAGATGGGCTACGATCTCACCTTCGACCGGCTCACCTCCGGTCCCATCAACGCCATCTTCTTCGACTGGAAGCACGGGACGTTCTGGGGTGGGTCGTCCAATCACGGTGAGGACTACGGGATCGCCTGGTAATCCATGTTCCTCGGCCACGTCGCGATTGCGCTGGCGGCGAAGCGGGCCGCGCCGCGCGTCTCGCTCGGATGGTTGGTGGGCGCCGCCCAGTTCGCCGATCTCCTGTGGCCGGTGCTGGTGCTGGCCGGGCTCGAGCGGGTGGCGATCGCCCCCGGGCCCACGCCGTTCCTCGCGCTCGAGTTCTCCCACTATCCCGTGACGCACAGCCTGCTTGCGTCGCTGGTCTGGGGGCTGCTGGCGGGCGGCGCGTTCTGGTGGTTCCGGCGCGATCGCGTCGCCGCCCTGATCATTGCCTTGCTGGTGCCCAGCCACTGGGTGCTGGACCTGGTGACGCACGTGCCCGATCTGCCGCTGTACCCGGGAGGTCCCGAGGTCGGGCTTGGGCTGTGGACTTCGGTACCGGCGACGATCGTGGTGGAGCTGGGCGTGTTCGCGGGCGGGTTATGGAGCTACACCACGCTGACGGACCCGTCGGACGCGGTGGGGAAGTGGGCCATGCACGGGTTTGTCGGGCTGCTCACCGTGATGTTCCTCGCCCACGCCTTCGGCCCGCCGCCACCCAGCGCGCGGGCCGTTGCGATCGTGGGCGTCGTGGGCTGGCTCCTGCCGGTATGGGCCTGGTGGTTCGACGCCCACCGTCACCCGCAGCCACACGGCCCCGCGCTGTGAAGCCGCCCTCGATCCTGGGTTGGGTCAAGCGGTCGCGAGGTCCCGCTGTGTTGCTGGTCCTGGTGCTCGCTGGTCCCGCGCTCGCTGCGGCGCAGGGCGGAGGCGGCCGTCCGTCTGCCGCCGGCCAGGGCCCTGACGCCGGCGTGACGAGCGCGGGGTTTTCCTACGACGTCTCGGGACAGGGAGAACCGGTGGTCTTGATCCACGGGTTCGGCCTGGACCGGCGGATGTGGGAGCCGCAGATG
>CAZVKD010000041.1:4342-14044 GCA_964627675.1 uncultured Gemmatimonadaceae bacterium | reverse complement strand
CCGCAACGGACCTCACCGCCGGCCTCAAGCCTGGCGGGGGCATTCTGATCAACTCGGCGTCGCCGCCGGAGCTCTACGCTGACCTGCACCGGCTCTTCAAAGTCGCGACCGTGGACGCCAGCGCGATCGCCGCGCGCCACAGCCTGGGGTCGCGGACGCAACCCATCGTCAACACCGCCATCCTGGGGGCGTTCGCGGCCTGGTCGGCATTGGTGGAGCTGGAATCCATCTGCGAGGCGATTCGCGAGACCGTGAGCAAGCGCCCCGACGTCAACATCGCCGCCGCTCGCGAGGCGGCGCTCGCCGTGCGGCGCGTGAGGGAGGCCCTCCATGTCTGAGCGGCGAGTTCCCCCCGTGGCGATCAGCCAGACCTCGACGCTCGCCACCAAGACCGGGGCCTGGAAGTACATCCGGCCGGTGTATCGCGACCGTGTGGCCCCGTGCAACGCCGGTTGTCCGGTCGGCATTGACATCGAAGCGTACATGAACCTGTTGCGCGACGGACGCTGGGAGGAAGCCCGAGACGTCTTGTTGCTGGAGAACCCGCTGCCGGCCGTTACCGGCCGCGTCTGCCACCACCCGTGCGAGACCAGCTGCAACCGGGGTCGGTTCGACGAGCCGGTGGCCATTCATGCGGTCGAACGGCTGCTGGGCGACTACGCGCTCGAGCATCCGCCCACCCTGAGCGCCCCGCCCCCTCGCGACGGAGAAGTCGGGATCGTCGGGTCCGGCCCCGCCGGCCTGGCCTGCGCGTACCACCTGGCACGACTGGGCTACGGCGTTACGGTGTTCGACGCCGCGAGCGACCCCGGCGGCATGTTGCGTCTCGGGATTCCGGAGTACCGCCTGCCGCGACGGGTCCTCGAGGGCGAAATCGAGCGCATCCGAGCGCTCGGCGTCTCGTTCCAATGCGCCGTGCGCATCGGTCAGGATATCTCGTGGCGCTGCTTCATCGGGATGTTCGACGCGGTCTTCGTGGCGACGGGCGCTCACGTGGGCAACGCACTCGGCGTGGAGAGCGAAGGCGCCGCGGGGGTCCGAGCCGGTCTCGACTTCCTCAAGGCGGTGAACCGGGGCGAGCGACCGGATATCGGGCGCCGAGTGGTGGTGGTCGGGGGCGGCAACACGGCCATGGACTGCGCGCGCACCGCCCTGCGGCTTGGCGCGGAGACCACGGTACTGTATCGCCGGACGCGGGCGGAAATGCCCGCCATTGCCGAGGAGATTGACGAGGCCGAGCGGGAGGGGGCGCGACTGGTATTCCTGGCCGCGCCGGCGAAGTTCCACGCACCGGACGGCCGCCTCCGCGCCGTGGAGTGCATCCGGATGCATTTGGGCGATCCTGACGCGAGCGGACGCCGCCGTCCCATCCCGATCCCCGGCGATCGTTTCACTATCGAGGCGGATACCGTCCTGGCAGCGATCGGCGAGAGCGCGGACCTCTCCGGATTGCCGGCCGAGGTCGCCCTGCGGGAAGGGGGCGTCGCCGTGGACCCGGCGGGCGCGACCAGTCGGGTGGCCATATTTGCCGGCGGCGACGTGACCAACCAGCCCCAGACCGTGGCAGACGCCCTCGGCGCGGGCAAGCGGGCCGCGGCCGGCATTGATCGCTACTTCCGCCACGCGTCGGACGGCGGATCCGACGGCGACGGGTTGCTCGCCGCCCGGTTCGCCAACGGCAATATCAGCATGGCGCGATGGCGCAACGCGGATCCCGTGCCCCGCGTGAACCCGCAGAACGAGCTGGTGCCGTTCGACGACCTGAACGTCAATCACTTCCGGCGCCTGCCGCGCCATCGCGACCGGCGCCTGGGGCTGGGCGAGAGCCTGGCCGGTTTTGTCGAAGTCAACCAGGGCCTGGCGCGCGACGACGCCGTGCGCGAGGCGCTGCGGTGCTTCAACTGCGGCGTCTGCAACCGCTGCGACCTCTGCCTGATTCTCTGCCCGGACGTGGCCATCTCGCGCCGCCAGGACGGGGCCGGCTACGAGATTGCCCTGGACTACTGCAAGGGCTGCGGGGTGTGCGCCGAGGAATGCCCTCGGGGCGCGCTGACGATGACGCGGGAGGGCTGGTGAAGAAGGTCGTTGTCGGCAACCACGCCGTTTCCTGGGGCGCGCGCCTGGCGCGGGCCGAGGTGATCGCCGCGTATCCCATCACGCCCCAGACGCAGGTGGTGGAAGAGCTGGCTGAGATGTGCGCGGACGGCCGGCTCGCCGCCCGGTTTCTCAAAGTCGAGTCGGAGCACTCGGCCATGGCCGCGTGCATCGGCGCTTCGGCGGCGGGCGCGCGAGCGTTCACCGCGACCTCGTCCCAGGGGCTCGCCCTGATGCACGAACTGCTGCATTGGGCCTCGGGCGGCCGCCACCCGATCGTCCTGGCGAACGTCAACCGAGCGCTGGCCCCCGGCTGGAACATCTGGACCGACCAGTCCGACAGCCTGTCCCAACGGGATACCGGGTGGATCCAGCTCTATTGCGAGACCAACCAGGAGGTGCTGGACACCACCATCATGGCGTTCAAGCTCGCGGAAACGGTGGATCTGCCGGTGATGTTGGTGCTCGACGCCTTCTATCTCTCGCACACCGCCGAGCCGGTGGAGATCCCGGATCAGGCCGCCGTGGACGCGTTCCTCCCTCCCCGCCGAGCCCGCTTCAAGCTGGACGTCGCGGACCCGCACTCGTTTGGCGGGCTGGTGCGCCCCGACAGCTACATCGCCATGCGCTTGCAGTTGCAGCAGGCCATGGACCGCGCACGCGACGTGCTCGAGCGGGTCGAGAGCGAATGGGAACGCCGCTTCGGACGCACGTATGGGGCGGTGGAAGCCTACCGGGCCGACGATGCCGAGCTCCTGCTCGTGACCTCCGGAACGATCACCTCCACCGCCCGGTTCGTCGTGGATCGCCGGCGCGCGGGGGGCGAATCGGTTGGCCTCGTGAAGGTGAAGATGTTTCGTCCCTTCCCGGTGGAGCCGCTGCGCGTCGTGCTGGGCGAGGCCCGCCAGGTTGCGGTGATGGATCGCAATCTGTCCCCGGGTCGCGGCGGCATCTTCGCCGAAGAGACCCGCGCCGCGCTGTACGCCCTGCCGCCGGAGCGCCGGCCCGAGATCTTCGGCTACGTCGTGGGACTCGGCGGCGGGGACGTCACGCCGGCCACCATAGACGAAATCATCGAGCGCACGCGCGCGACTGCCGCGCCCGAGCGCGAAGACCTGTGGGTGGGAGTAAGCCCATGAGCCAGGTGATGATCGGCGACCGGGTACCGCCCGGCGAACTCATGGCGTCGGGCCATCTGGCCTGTCCGGGGTGCGCGGCCCCCCTCGCCATGCGGCTCGTGCTCAAGGCCATGGGCCCAGAGACCATCGTCGTCATGCCCGCGTGTTGCTGGTCCGTGATCGCCGGACCTTGGCCCCAGTCCTCGCTCAAGGTGCCCCTGTATCACACCGCGTTCGAAACTGGGGCCGCGACCGCGTCCGGAATCCGCGCGGCGCTCGACCTGCGCGGGGAACGCGACACCACGGTCATGGTGTGGGCCGGGGACGGGGGCACGTTCGACATCGGCCTCCAGGCGCTCTCGGGCGCCGCCGAGCGTAACGAAGACATCCTGTACTGCTGCTACGACAACGAAGCGTACATGAACACCGGGGTGCAGCGCTCCTCCGCCACGCCGCGCGGCGCCTGGACCAGCACCACCCCCGCCAGCCATCCGCAGGCGAGCCCGAAGAAGGACATCGTGGCCGTGCTCGCGGCCCATCGGATCCCCTACATCGCCACCGCCACGGTCGCCTACCCCCTGGACCTCATCGAAAAGGTCACCAAGGCGAAGACCATCCGCGGCACGCGGTTTCTGCACATCCTCTCGCCCTGCCCGCCGGGCTGGAAATTCCCCGATGAAGCCAGCATTGAGCTGGCGCGAATGGCCGTGCGCTGCGGCGTCTTCCCCCTGCTCGAGATCGAGGACGGCGTGCGGTGGCGTTTGACGGTGAACGGCGAACCGCCGGAACCGGTGGAGCCGTATCTCCGGCGGCAGGGGCGGTTCGACCACCTCACGCCGGATCAGATCGCGGCCATCCAGTCGGAGGTGAGCGCTCGGCTGCGGTGGATCGAACGGCAGGTCGCAGGATCGGGCGAGTGAAGCGCGCGCGCACCGCGCGGCTCCATCAGGCCGTCGAGGCCTTGAGTTTCCCCAGGAACGCCGCGCGGACCTTCGCAACCTTCGGGGCGATGACCGCCCGGCAGTAGCCCTGATTCGGATTTCGCCTAAAGTAGTCCCGGTGGTCCTCTTCGGCGGGATAGAACGTCCCCAGCGGCTTGACCTCGGTAACGATGGGATCATCCCACAGGCGGCGAGCGCTCAACTCCGCGATGGCCTGCTCGGCGGCGGCCCGCTGCGCCTCGTCCTGGTAGAAGATCGCCGACCGATACTGCGTGCCAACGTCGGCCCCCTGCCGATTCAGCGTGGTGGGATCGTGAATGGTGAAGAACACTTCGAGCAAATCCCGGTAGGAAATCACCGCCGGGTCGAAGGTGATCTGTACCGCCTCGGCGTGACCGGTGAGGCCCGTGCAGACCAGCTGGTAGGTGGGGCGCGTGGCGTGACCACCGGTGTATCCGGATGCCACCTTGAGAACGCCCTTGAGCTGCTGGTAGACGGCCTCGAGACACCAGAAGCACCCCCCGGCCAGCGTCGCCCGGTCCGTGGTCACGGCTTGTGCGAGTGGGCATGGCCCGTCATCACCACCGGTCCCGCTCGATGGGCCAGTGTGTTTGCCAGGTCCGTTTGGTACACCGGGTCGGCTCGATCCACCGCCGGCCAAACGGCGCCGCGCTCGGGAATGAACATCCCCGCCACGGCCCCCATCCCTCCCTCCGGAATGGTCTGGCCCGTGGGGTTCTCGTAGGTCACCGTCACGCGGTAGGTGTGCGCCGGATCGATCCGAATACCGAGGCGATACCAGCGATAAAACCGAGTCACCGGCATGGTCTCGACCCGGCCCTCTGCGTCGCGCTGGGGCACGCCACGCCAGATCAGTTCCCCGGTCGTCACGTTCCTCAGCTCCAGCGCGGTAGCGTAATCGTGCACGTGGCCCCCAAGCCCGACCAGGGACCCGGCAACGGCCGGGCGCGCCTCCCAGGACCGCTGACTCGGCCCCGGCGGCAGATCGAACGCCTTGCTGCCACTCTCCGGCTGCCCGAGGGGAAACATCACGTCCATGACCCACGGATATGCATCCCAGAGCGGCCAGACCGAGTCCTCTTCGACGTAGCGGAACACCAGGCGGACCCGAACGCCGTGTTCGTGCTCCCGCGAGGGGTTTGCCAGCATCGCGCCCGCGATGTAGCGGTCGCCCTCGCGGATCGGCATGCCGAACAGCCAGCGCGGCACCGAAAGCGGCGGCGTTTCCTTGCTCGCCGCGACCAGGTGCAAGCCGATGGGGAGAAACAACTCGCGCCGGCTGGGGTCCGTGAGGTTCACATGGTGCAGGAATTCCGAGGGAAGCGGCTGACCCTCCGCATCCACGATCTCCGCCCGGAACGAGTACAGCGAAGCGCTCACCGGTATGTCCACCCGGCAGACCGGCGTCAGGGCCATGTCTCCTGCCGCACCGGCGGGCATGAGGTCCACGGGAGGCAGTTCGATCACCAGCTGGCCGTCCTCCGCCACTACACGGGCTGGCGGCAGCTGCGCAAGGGGATCCGGCGTGGGCACGAGATCGAACTGCGCAACGGCGGCGAGCAGGGCGAGCCAAGGGGTCGCGATCATGGGCGCACAAGGTAGACGACGCGCGGCATGCGGCAAGCCCCGGGCACCGGGCCGGGACTAGCCGCCGCTCAGGCTATTCCGTACACTCTCGGCGCTCGATCGCATTCCATCACGTCACGGCACTCTTCGGAGGACGAGCATGGGTCGCCTTGTCATGTCGCTCCGCGCGGTCGCACCGGGTCTCGCCAGCCTCGCCGTTCTGTATCCCGCGGTCAGGCCCGCAGTCGCCCAACGCCCCCCCGGGGCCCCAGCGGCGCCGCCACCCACCATCGAAGCGCGCACGCAAGGCATGCGAAAGATGGACGGCTTCTTCCCGTTGTACTGGGACTCCGTCGCCGGGCGGCTCTACATGGAGATCGCTCGGTTCGACACGGAGGTCCTCCACATCCAGGGCATCGGCGCCGGGCTGGGATCCAATGACATCGGTGTGGAGCGCGGCAACCTCCAGGGGTCGGACATCGTGGTGTTCGAGCGCGTGGGTCCCAAGGTGCTCATGGTGGAGCCGAACTACGACTACCGTGCCACGTTCGACGCCACGCCCGAGGAGGTTCGCGCGGTCCGGGAGTCGTTCGCTCGCAGCGTGCTCTGGGGCTTCGAGGTCGTGGCGGCGAGCGGCGGGCGCACGCTGGTGGACCTCACCGACTACCTCCTCCGCGATCCCAACGTCATTACCCAACGGCTGCGCGCGCCCTATCGCGTGGACCTCTCGCGCAGCTCCATCTACCTGCCGATGACGCGGAATTTCCCGCAGAACACGGAACTCGAGGCCGAGGTCACGTGGGTTCGACAGGCCCCCACCGGCCCCGTGCCGGGCGGGCCGGGCACGGGCGGCGGCTTCAATCCGTTCCGCAGTCCCGCCAGTTACTTCGAGGGCGTGCCGGACGTGGCCGCGGATGGCGAGGCGGCCAGCCTCCGAATTCACCACTCGTTCGTCCAGCTTCCCGACGGCAATTACCGGCCCCGCAAGTTCGACCCGCGCTCGAGCTATGGGCCCATCACCTGGAAGGACTACGCCGCGCCGCCGGACGGCAACGAGATGTCCATGTACGTGCGCTACATCCGGCGCCATCGCTTGAAAAAGCAAGATCCGCGGGCGGCCATGAGCGATCCGGTGAGACCGATCGTCTACTACCTCGATCCGGCGGTCCCGGAGCCGCAACGGTCCGCCCTGCTCGAGGGGGCCGGGTGGTGGAACCAGGCGTTCACCGCGGCCGGCTACCGCAACGCCTTCCGCATGGAGATCCGGCCGGACTCGATCAGCCCGCTCGACGTTCGCTACAATGTGATCAACTGGGTGCATCGCTCCACCCGCGGCTACTCCTCGGGCGCCACCGTGACGGACCCGCGCACGGGAGAGATCATCAAGGGCCTCGTGACCCTCGGCTCGCTGCGCTACCGGCAGGATTACATGATTACCGAGGCGCTGCTGTTGCCGTACCGGACCGGGGACGAGATCCCGGCCGACGTGCGCGAGGTAGCCGTGGCCCGGATTCGCCAGCTCGCGGCTCACGAGGTGGGGCACACGCTCGGCTTTCAGCACAACTACTACGACAGTCGCCTGGGCCGTACGTCTGTGATGGACTACCCCGCGCCTCTCTTCACGCTGCGAGCCGACGGTTCGCTCGACGTCTCGCAAGCGTACGAGCGCGGCATCGGCGAGTGGGACTCCGTGGCCATCGCGTGGGGCTACCAGGATTTCCCGCCGGGCACCAACGAGGAACAGGCGTTGCAGCGGATGCTGGAGGAGGCCTGGGCGCGAGACCTTCGGTTCCTCACCAACCAGGACGCCGAGGCCAATCCCCGTTCGGATCAGTGGTCCAACGGGTTCGACCCGGCCGCGGAGTTGAACCGGCTCATGGAGATCCGCCGCGTGGTCCTGCGACGCTGGGGAGAAGCGGCCATTCGCCGCGGCATGCCGATGGCGCAGATGGAGGAAGTCCTGGTGCCGGCCTACCTCTACCATCGCTATCAGGTGGACGCCGCGGCCTCGGCGCTGGGCGGCATGCACTACATCTATGCGCTGCGCGGCGACGGCCGCGATCCCGCGCCCCCGGTTCCCGCCGGAGAGCAGCGCGGGGCCCTGTCGGCGTTGCTTGCCACGCTCCGGCCCGCGGACCTGACCCTGCCGGAGGCAGTCGTCCGCAAGCTCCCCCCGCGTCCCCCGGGCTATGAGCGGACGCGCGAACTCTTCCCGCGCTACACCGGACTCATGTTCGACAAGGTCGCGCCGGCCGTGGTAGCCGCGGACATGACGGTGAGCACGATGTTGCGAGCCGACCGGGCCGCCCGCCTGGTGCAGCAGCACGTGATTGACGCGGCGCTGCCGGGCCTCGAGGAAGTGTTGGACTCACTGCTGGCCGCGACGTTCAACCCGCCGGCGGCGACGCCGTACGAGGCGGAGATCGCCCGCGCCGTTCAGCGCGTGGTCGTGGAGCGCCTCATGGACCTGTCCGCCAACGCCGACATGCCCCAGGTGCGGGCCGTGGCCACCGCGCGACTGGTCCGGCGCATGAACGAGTCCGGCAGCATCTCGAGCGGCGACGAGGCCACTCTGGCGCATCATCACACGCTGGCCATGGACATCAAGCGGTTTCTCGACCGGCCGTATCAGGCCTACGTTCGCCCGCCGATCGTGGACGCCCCGCCCGGCGCGCCCATCGGCGGGGACCTGGGCATGGAGTTCCTGCGGCGACTGGAACCGCTCACCTGCGACTGGCTGGACAACGGGCGGTGGGTGATGGAGAGCTGCCGGCGGTAACAAGGATAGGGGAGGACGGGGAAGGTGGGGAAGGATGGGGAGGGTGGTGCCACCTTCCCCCATCCTTCACATCCTTCCCCATCCTTCACATCCTTCCCCATCCTTCCCCCCAGCGCCTCCCTGTCCTCGTGCGTAGGATGCATTGGTGCCCCTCTCGTCCACCTTCCGACTTCTCGCGATCTTCCTCGCGCCGCCGCTGGCCGCGCAGACCGCCGAGCCTGTCCCTCCGCCGGGGCCGGCCGGCCGAGCCGTCTCGCGAACCGGGGACATTCACGTGGACGGGCGGCTCGACGAACCTGCCTGGCAATCGGCCGCACCGATCACGTCCTTCATCCAGCGCGAGCCCATCGAGGGCGCCCGGGCCGACGCGCGCACCGAAGTGCGCGTGTTGTTCGATGAGGACGCCATCTACGTCGGGGTGATGCTGTTCGAGGCCGACCCGTCGCAGATCGCCGCCCAGCTGGTCCGCCGGGACGAGTGGGGCCAGTACGACTTCTTCGAGGTCTCGTTCGACCCGGTGAACGACCGCCGCACGGGCTACCAGTTCCGGGTCAGCGCGGCGGGCGTTCAGGGCGACGCCTACCTGTACGACGACGTGGAGGAAGACCAGAGCTGGGATGCCGTGTGGGCTTCCGCCGTGCACCGCGGCCCGCAGGGGTGGTCCGCCGAGATGCGCATCCCGCTGTCGCAGCTCCGGTATCACGCCTCGGATTCGCTGCAGTCCTGGGGAGTGAACTTCACGCGGCGGCGCCTGGCCTCCAACGAGATCAGCGATTTCGCTCTCCAATCACGCACGCGACACGGGCGCGTGAGCGTGTTCGGGCGGCTCGAAGGCCTGCGGTTTCCCCGGGCCGCCCGGCGACTGGAGTTCCGGCCGTACGGTGTGACGAGCGCGCACCTCGCGCCGGCCGAAGCGGGCGACCCGTTCTTCGACGGCTCGCGCTTCGCTCCGCGCACCGGCGTGGATTTCCGCTATGGCCTGGGGACCACCTTCAGCCTGGATGGCACCATCTCACCGGATTTCGGACAGGTGGAGGTGGACCCCGCGGTGATCAACCTGACGGCGTTCGAGACGTTCTTTCCCGAAAAGCGCCCGTTTTTCGTGGAGGATGCACGCATCTTCGACTTCACGCTCTCGGGCCGAACCAACCGCCTGTTCTACAGCCGGCGCATCGGGCGGGAA
>CAZVKD010000041.1:0-4332 GCA_964627675.1 uncultured Gemmatimonadaceae bacterium | reverse complement strand
TTGGTCGGATTTCGCCGACCTGCCGCACCAGACCACGATCCTCGGCGCCGCGAAACTCACCGGGAGAACCGGCCGCGGCTTGTCGGTGGGCGCGCTGGCCGCGCTGACGGGACGGGAGACCGGCCGCGGGTTCGAAAGCGCCACGGGGCGCGTGGAGTCATTCACGGTGGAGCCGCGAGCCACCTGGGCCGTGACGCGCGCGCGCCAGGATTTCCGCGACGGCGCCTCCCAGCTCGGGGGGATCCTCACCGGGATGCGCCGCGACCTGCCGGCGGCCGGCAGTTTCGGGTTCTTGACCTCCGACGCCTACAGCGCCGGCCTGGACTTCGAGCACAACTGGGGTGGGCCGCGATCCCGCAACTGGGCCCTCTGGGGTTTCGCCGCGGCGAGCCTGGTGCGCGGCTCGCCCGAGGCCCTGCTCCGCGTGCAGCGGGCCAGCAACCACTACTTCCAGCGCCCCGATGCGACGCGCGTCTCGCTCGACTCGGCGGCCACGGCCATGCACGGCCGCGAATGGCGGCTCCAATTCGAGCGACGCAGCGCCGAGCACTGGACCGGCGCCGTGTGGTTGGCCGAGGTGACCTCGGGATTCGAGATCAATGACGCTGGGTTCTCCACGTCGGGCGAGCGGTTGGATGGCGGCGCTCGTCTGGGCTACCAGGAGATTCGCCCCGGCCGCCTGTTCCGGAGCTACGACGTAAGTTTGTTCACGTTCCATAACTTCCGCCACGAAGCGCTGGACGACGCGTTCTCCTGGCGGTCGTGGCGGCGGGCGCACAAGGCCGGGTCGTTCTCCTTGGAGACGAGCTTCGAGTTTCTCAACTACTGGGAACTCGAGCTGGAGTCCTCCGTTCGCCCCCGGTTGATGAGCGACGTCGCCACCCGCGGCGGCCCCCTCATGATCACACCCTCCGTCGTGTCGCTCCAAGCCGGCGTGAGCACGGATCGCCGCCGCCCGGTGTTCCTGGAGCCGAACCTGGACCTGGAGCGCTGGGGAGAGGGCGGGGGGCGGTGGGAGGCGAGCATGGAGATCAACGTCAGGCCGTCCCCCACGCTGGAGATCGTGCTGTTACCCGCGTTTTCGGCCGAGCACGCGCCGGCGCAGTACGTGACCCAGACCGCCGCCGTGAATTACCCGCCGACCTTCGGGCGCCGCTACCTGTTCGGCGAGCTGAAGCGGCGCGAGCTGGCCATGGAAACCCGGGCCAACCTGACCCTCACCCCCAGGCTCACCTTCCAGCTCTACGCTCAGCCACTGCTGTCCGCCGGCGACTACATCGCGTACAAACAGCTCGCGAGACCGGAAAGCTTCGAGTTCGACGAGTTCGAGCCGGGGACAGCCGTGACGAGCGGAACCGACGTGACCTGCGGCGGCGGACGTACCTGCGTGCTGGACGGCAGGCGCTACGTGGACTTCGACCGCGACGGCGTGAGCGACCTGTCCTTCCAGGAGCAGGATTTCACGGTCCGGTCGTTGTTGCTCAACGCGGTGCTGCGCTGGGAGTATCGGCCGGGCTCGGCGCTCTACCTGGTGTGGCAGCAGGGGCGCGAGGTCGAGGATCAGGCGGGGCGGCTCAGCCTCGGCCGCGACCTGGATCGGCTCTGGGACGCGAAACCCGACAACGTGTTCATCGTCAAACTGACGTATTGGCTCGGCTTATAGGAGGAAGGACCCTCACCAACCCTTGTCGGCTCACCGCGCCCGCCAGATCCACCCACGCCACGAGAACCCACGCAGGCTGGTCGCCCAGGGTCGCTTGCCATCCGCCGAGCCGCCGACCCGTCACCGGCAGGAAGGCCTCCCAGTCCAGCGAAACTCGCGCGTGCCCCGCGTGCCATGACACCTTCAGGGCCGCGTGGGTCCCGTCTGCAATGAATCCGGGGTGATCTCGTGAACGCCGCGGCACCCTGCGAGGCCCATCGTGAGGTCGAACTCCGCCACGAGGTTCTCGATCACCGCGCGTACCCCGGCCTCCCCGGCGATCGCCAGGCCGTAGACGTAGGGCCGGCCCAGGAGCACCCCCGCTGCGCCCAGCGCGATCGCCTTGAACACGTCCGCGCCGCTCCGGATGCCGCTGTCGACGAGGAGGGGCACGCGTCCGGCCACAGCCTCCGCCACCGCGGGCAGCGCGTCCGCCGTGGGAATGGCGCCGTCCACCTGCCGCCCGCCGTGATTGGACACCACGATGCCGTCCGCACCGCAATCCAACGCGCGACGCGCATCGTCGGCGTGCAACACTCCCTTTAACACGACCTTGAGCCGCGTCATCTGCTTCAGCCGCGATACATCCCGCCAATCGAGCGACGGTCGCGAGTACGTGGCGACGAAGCGTTGCACCGCCCGGCGCGGCTCGCCCGAGCGGAGATTACTCCAGAACCCGCCGGGGTATCGTCGAACCATGCCCATCAGCGCGCCCAGCGATGCGAGCCCCGCGGGCGGACGAGGCGCGGCCGGCGCTTCGGGAAGCGGCTCCGCCAGCTCTTGGCGGAACACCGGGTCGCTGGTGTACTGGGCGATGCCCATGCCGCGGAGGAACGGCAGGTAGGCGAGATCGAGATCGCGCGGCCGCCAGCCCAGCAAGGTCGTGTCGAGCGTGAGAAGGATGGCCTCGCAACCGCACGCCTCGGCTCGGTCGAGAAAGCTTTGCACCAGCCGATCGGATCCACTCCAGTACAGTTGAAACCAGCGCGGCCCCGGCCCCATCGCGGCCGCGCACGTTTCCATCGGCACTGACGCCTGGTTGGAGAAGATCAGCGGCACCCCGAGCGAGGCCGCCGCGCGCGCGACCGCGAGATCCGCCGCCGGATGCGCTAACTCGAGCACCCCGATCGGGGCCATCAGGACCGGGGCGGGGAGCCGCCGCCCGAACAGCTCGACCGACCCATCTCGCTGGGAGACGTCGCGCAGCACGCGCGGCACGATCCGCCACCGATCGAACGCCGCGCGATTGGCGCGGATGGTCGCCTCACTCCCAGCCCCGCCGGCGACGTAAGCGAACGCCTCGCGGGACATGACACGGCGCGCGCGGTCCTCCAACGCCGCAAACGACGTCG
This sequence comes from uncultured Gemmatimonadaceae bacterium, assembly GCA_964627675.1. Taxonomy (GTDB): domain Bacteria; phylum Gemmatimonadota; class Gemmatimonadetes; order Gemmatimonadales; family GWC2-71-9; genus JACQHC01. Next base: position 1,278 of record CAZVKD010000041.1, on the reverse strand, counting down.
GGACCATGGGACGCCTCCCCGCAATGCCGCCCAGGAAGATCGCCCGCTGCCGCTCCCGCCCAACGTCACGATAGGCTGACGCCATCAGCCCCTCACGATGCCCAAGCGCCTGTCGCTCACCGCTCACCGCCGGCACAATCAACATCACCTGCCGCACCAGGGCCAGCCCAGCGTACCGTTTTCGGTCATGAGCGCCCCGACCGCGCTCCTCGTCCGCACTCCGCACGGCCAGCTCGGCGCGACCGTTCCGGACAAGGACGGTCATCGCGATCGCATGCACGGCAACGCCCCGCTGAAGGCCCAGACGAATCTCGAGCGACCGGTGGCCCGTGAGCTGGAGGAGTTCATGTGCCGCCGCGTGGTGGCCTCCGGGGGAGGGGCCCGGCGGCTACGGCGAGGGCTCGAAATGAAGCGCCGGCAGCTGGATCTGGAAACCAGGAACGGTCCGGCCCAGGATCCGTCTGAAGTGCCCCCAACCCCAAGATTCTGAATAACTTGCCCCATTGACCAGCCCCCCGACAACGGCTACTTTGATGCGTGCCGAAAGAGAGCGGAATCGGGCAGGGCCGCGGGGCGCTCGGGACGCGTTTCGTGGCCCTTTTCGTGGCTGCTTGACAACCGCTGGTGGAGTTCGTGTCGCTCCGACCAAGCGCCCGTGGCAACGAGGGTTGACCGGCGAAGGAGGGGCTGGAACGGCGCTCGAGAGGCTCACGGTTCGGAGCTTCCGGAACATTGCCCGGCTGGACCTCGACATCCCGCCCGAGGGTGTGGTCATCATCGGCGGGAACGGCCAAGGCAAGACCAATCTGCTCGAGGCGATCTACTTCCTGGTGCTGTTCCGGTCGTTGCGCGGCGCGAAGGACGGCGAGTTGGTGAAGTTCGGCGAAGCGGGGTTCTTCGTCGCGGGAGCGGCGGCGCAGCGGCGGGTGACCGCCGGTTACGACGCTGCCACGCGTCGCAAGAAGGTCACGCTGGACGGGGTGGAAGTGAGCAGGATCGGTGATGCGGTGGGGCGGATCCTTGCGGTGCCCTTCTCGCCAGCGGATGCGGCAATCGTGGCCACGGGCCCGGCGGCGCGGCGGCGGTATCTCGACGTGCTGCTCTCAGTGAGCGAGCGGGGGTACTTGAATCGCCTGAGCCTGCTGCGCCACGCGTTGCGGCAACGGAACGCGGCGCTTCGGGAAGGGAACGTGGACCAGGCGCGCGCGTTCGATCGCCCCCTTGCCGAGGCCGCCGGGACCGTCACGGCCGCCCGCCGGCGCTGCGGATGTCGGCGCG
>CAZVKD010000040.1:0-14179 GCA_964627675.1 uncultured Gemmatimonadaceae bacterium | reverse complement strand
GAACTCCTCCAGCGACTCGAGCTGGAACGGCCGGTTGGAGCGCAAGCCGGGATGCAGGCGCGTACCGTCACCGATCCCGAGGAGATCCCGGCGATTGCCCGAGCGCTGTCGCAGGAGGCCACGGTCGTCATCCGGACGCTTCCCTCGGACGATCACCCGCGGCCCGCTGCCCTGGTGGGGCTGGCGCTCGCGCGCGGGGAGGGGGGCGACAGCTGGTACTTCCCATTCGGCCATCGGCCGGTGCAAACCGAGCTGATGGGTGGGCACGCCCAGGCCAACCTCCCGCCGCTCGACGATCCGAGGCTTCGCCCCATCGCGGATCTCCTGGAGAACGCGTCGGTGCCCAAGATGGGCCACGACGTGAAGCGCGATCTGCTGGCCTTGCGGCGGGCGGGGGTGCGTCTGGATGGAGTGGTGTGGGACGGGAGCGTCGGGAGTTTCGTGCTCGACCCGGGCCGGCGCTCCCACGCGCTGAGCGTCCTGGCCCTTGAACTCGAGCGACTGTCGCTGGACGACGATGCGGGGGCAGCCGCCGAAGCACGCCGCCAGCCGACCGAAGAGTCGCCCGAGGCAGCGGCCGCCCGGGCCGCCCTGGAACTCGAGGCGATCATCCGGCTCCAGCGCCGGTTCGCGTCGGCCATCGAGGCGCATCGTTTGGGACCGCTGCTGGCGGAGATCGAGCTGCCGCTGATTACCGTCCTGGCGGACATGGAGTGGCGCGGGATTGCCGTTGACCTGGAGCGGCTCCGGCGGCTGGGGATGGAGTTCGGCGTGGAGCTCGAGCGCCTGGAGCGCGCCATTTACCATGAGGCGGGCACCGAATTCAACATTCACAGCACGCCCCAGCTTCGCCACGTGTTGTTCGAGAAACTCCAGCTACCCGTGCTCAAGCGCACCAAGACGGGCCCGTCCACGGATGCCGATGTCCTGGAGCAGCTGGCAGCCATGCAGTACTCGGTGCCGGCCCTGCTCCTTGAATTCCGCGAGCTGTCGAAGCTCAAGTCCACGTACGTGGACGTGCTGCCGGCCTGGGTGCATCCCGATACCGGTCGCATTCACGCCAGATTTCACCAGACCGGCGCCGCGACCGGTCGCCTCTCCTCGTCCGACCCCAACCTTCAGAACATTCCGGTTCGCACGGAACGGGGTGAACGCATCCGGCAGTGTTTCATTCCGGCGCCGGGATGTCGGCTCGTCGTGGCCGATTACTCGCAGATCGAACTGCGACTGCTGGCGCATCTATCGCAGGACCCGGCATTCGTGCAGGCATTCGAGCGCGGCGGCGACGTGCATCGCGAGACGGCGGCCGTGATCTTCGGCGTGCCACCAGAGGCCGTGACCCCGGACATGCGGGCGCGCGCCAAGACGATCAACTTCGCGACCATTTATGGACAGGGTCCGTTCGCGCTGAGTCGCCAGCTCGGCATTGCTCCGGACGACGCGAAGAAGTTCATTCGACTCTACTTTGAGCGGTTCGCCGGCGTGCGGCGCTGGCTCGATGAGGCCGTGGCGCAGGCGCGGGAGCGGGGGTACACGGAGACGCTGTTCGGACGGCGGCGATACATTCCCGAACTGCATGACCGAAACCACTCGGTCCGGTCCTTTGGAGAACGAACGGCCATGAACTCGCCACTGCAGGGGTCGGCGGCCGACCTGATCAAAGTGGCCATGGTCCGGCTCCATCACGAACTTGCGCGCCGGGCCCCCGGAAGCGGCATCCTGCTTCAGGTTCACGACGAGTTGGTGCTCGAGGCCCCAGAAGCCGAGGTCCCGGTGGTCGTGGAAATCGTGCGGTGCGAGATGGAGGGCGCCGCCCGGCTTCGAGTGCCCTTGGTCGTGACCGTGGGTGTCGGCGTCAATTGGTTGGAGGCCAAGGGATGATGGTTGGGGCGAGGCGGCAGCCGCCCGCTGTGGCGGGGTTGGCGGCGGTGGAGCTGGCGATCGTGGTCGTGGCACTGGGGTTGCTGCTCGTTGTGGCGCTGCCGGCGGCGGCGGCGATCCGTGCGCGGCCGATCATCGGGGCGCTCCGCGCCACCCTGCTCGACCTGGCCGCGGCCCAGGAATCGCATTTCTATGATTACCGCGCATACGCGGGCGACACCGACACGCTCCGGCGAACGGGCTTCGCCCCCGGCGCAGGGGTCCGGGTGACTATCCGCGAGGCGACGCGGGCCGGCTGGTCGGCGAGCGCGTCGCACCCGGACACGCGGGTGCAATGCTTCCTGTTCGTTCGGGACGCGGCACCGGTTGGTTCCGCGAAGGTCGCGGGGGCGGTGCACTGTAGCTGACCCGGTCTGGCGGTTGTTTGCCCGCCGGCGCGACGGGATGGCGCACGCGTTGTCGGGCGGGCTCTGGCTTCACCCGCACGTGTTGCGAGGCGAGCCCATGGCGCACCTCGTCTCGAGCGACCGAGAGCTGCTGCTGGAGGCCGGGCGGCGGTTGGGCCTCGATCCGGCCTGGCTGCAGTTCAAGCCCCTGAAACGGCTCGAGGACCGCGTCCGCGTGGACGCGTGGCACTGGGATCTGAGGAGTGCCGCCTTGCGGCGGGCGCTCGAGCTGGCGCGACGGGATCCGGCGTAAGCGATCAGGCCGCGACCATCAAGCCGGTTCCGTACATCACCAGCAAACCGGCCACCACACCACCGGTGGTGTAGGGCGTCCAAACCACGCCGCCGGTTTCCCGCGCGACCAGCCGATACAACGCGAAAACCACCTGAGCGATGGCACCGACCCCGATGCTCAGGAACAGCGTGGCCCACAGGGGCGAATACGCCAGCCCGCCAAGCCACGCACCGGCCACCGTTGGGATCCCCGCCAGCGCTCCCAGCGCAACCAGCGTCCTGAGCGGCGGGCGATCGTGCGCCAGCGGTGCCACGATCCCCAGGCCCTCGGTGGCGTTGTGCAGCATGAAGCCGATGATGAGGAACGCGCCCAACGTGGCCTCGCCCAGGGAGTAGGCCGCTCCGATGGCCAGACCCTCGCCGAGGTTGTGCAGCCCGATGCCCAAGGCGATGAGATATGCCACGGCACGACGCCCGGCCGCGCCCTCGGTGCCCAGGCGGGCCCGGGACGCGACCTGCAGCCCCAGCAACGCGCTGAGGGCCCCCAACACGACCAGTGCGTCTCCCTGGAATGCGCCGGCGACCAGGTCGGCGGACGCAAAGGCTTCCAGCAGCGCGTCGGCGCCGAGGAAGACGAGCAGTCCGGCCGTGAGGGCCAGGGCGAAGTGGAACCAGCGGCGTTCCAGGCGGCGGAGGAACGGAAACCACAGCAGCCCCACCGCGACGGGTATGACGCCGACCACGAGTCCGACCGCGCCAAAGGCGGCGAAGAAGTAGGCCCCCGCCCGCGGGGTCTCCGCCGCGACGGCGATGGTGTGCGCGAACGTGAGGCCCGTGGCGCTGAGCACCTTGATCTCGTGCGCCTCCCCTCGAACCCAGGGATATGGAATCTCGACCACCGCCCGCCCCAGCCGAGGGATCGTTGCGGACGGCCGAACCGTGAACGTCCAAAAGGCCTCGTCTACCATGACCTGAGCGACCGTCGTTTGACTGGGACCGCCGTTCACCAGTTCGACACGAATGAGGTTCGGCGAGAGGGTTACCCGATTGAACGTCAGTTGCTCCAGCGGGGGGACGCCGCGGCGCAGGAACTCGACGAGACCACCGCGCCCCACCACGACTGCGAACGCGCCGATCAGCACGACCGGGAGCAGGCCCAGGCCCCAGGTCCGCAATCGCTGGGCTCTCACGCCACGGCCTCCACGACGTTGAACATGCCCATCCACCCCAATTCGGTGAATTCCGACTGGTGCGCGTGGAACATGAACATGCCGGGGTCATGGTACGTGAACTCGATGATGTGGCGTTCTCCCTGACACATCATGATCGTGTCCGTGAACTCGTGGGGCTGGAGCGCGGTGCCGGTCCTGTAGACGTGGAACATGTTGCCGTGCAGATGCATCGAGTTGATCAGGTCGAACTCCAGGACATTGACCAGGTAGATCCGCTGGAGTTCGCCGGCCCGGACCGTGATGGGTTGCTTCTGATACGCAAACGCCACGGTGTTGGCCGCGTACACCTCGTTCTCGCCGTCGAAGTTCGTGTCGAAGCCATTCAGGACCATCACCATCTCACGCGCCGGTGGCCGCGGCACGCGGGGGTCGATGATAAACGTGCCGTACAGCCCCTTGGCGATGTGCTTCTTCAATGGAACCGAATGACAATGGTAGAGGTGCAGGCCGAACGGGCGGGCCTCGAACTCGTACACGAAGGACTCGCCGGGGCCCACGACCTCGAAGACCCCGTCCATGCGCGCCGGGTGGATCCCGTGGAAGTGAATCGTGTGCGGATGGGTGCCGAGGTTCTGAAAGTTCACGCGCACGATATCGCCTTCGGTGGCGCGAAGCGTGGGTCCCGGCACCTGCCCGTTGTAGGTCCAGGCCGGGTAGAACACGCCGGGCGCGACTTCGATGTCGCGGTCAACCGTGTGGAGGTGGTAGGTGCGCAGGACCTTTCCGCCCGGCAGGGGCGACACGGCCCCATAGTCGAAGGCCTCGAGAAAGGCGCGCGGGTCGATCCTCGCGGCGGTCACCTGACCCACGGCGCCCGCGATGGTGGGGTCGTGCGCCGGATGCCTCGGGGAGGCGATGCCGCCGTGCAAGGCCCTGGCTCCCGCGGCGATTCCCGCCACGCCCAGCGCCCCCCGCTTGATTGCCTCGCGTCTGTTGAGGGACATCAGCCTGCCTCCTTCTCGAGCACGGCGCACAACAGCCCCTGCGCCAGCTCGTAGCCGATCACCTGGTCTCGGGGCACGTGGCCGGCGATCCTGACGGCGACCGGCCCGCGGAATGGTTGCCGCGCCATGACTTCGAACGAGACGCCGGGCCTGAGGCCGAGCGAGGCCACGAACCGGAGCAGTTCCGGGTCGCGATCGGAGACCTGACGCAGCTCCGCCACGGCACCCACGGGAAGCTCGCAAAGCGGTACGTGCTCCAGTGCCTCCACCTCCCCAGACGGCGTCGGGATGGGTGCGCCATGCGGGTCGTATCGAGGGTTGCCGAGCGCCATCGCCATGCGCTCCACCAGTTCGTCCGAAACGGCGTGCTCCAACCGCTCGGCCTCCTCGTGGACCGAGTCCCAACCGTAGCCCAGCTTCGTGGTGAGGTAAGTCTCTAGGATCCGGTGTCGGCGAACCAGCTTCAGCGCAGCGCGCCGGCCGGTTGGGGTGAGCTGTACGCCGCGATAGGGCGTGTGCTCCAAGAGCCCGGACTCCGACAAACGTTTGACCATTCCGGTCACAGACGGAGGGGCGATGGCTAGCTCATCCGCGATGGCGCTGGTATGAGCCGACCCGGCACGGGCCTCAAGTTGGTAGATGGCCTTGAGGTAGTCCTCCGTAGAGCGGGACAGATGTGAGCGCGGGGCGGTCATTGGGCACTCCGAAGCCAGAGATCGGGCGCAAAGTTTACGTTGGCCTAAATCTTAAGATATGGCTCCGCGAAATGCAACGTGATGCCCAAATAACATGCAGCCAACAGTCTTATCCGGTTGCCGCTAAGTGTAAAAACGGTGTGATGATACGCTCGGTCAGGCCCCAGACCACGTAACCCCCAAGCCGATACGCCGGCAAAGGGCGTCCAGCGAGCGGAATGAACTCATTACCGTAAACCCCGGCTGCCATGAGATCCTCCAGTCCAACCCAGCGGTACGAGGCCACCTCGATCGAGGACCGCACCGCCGGTCGCTCTGGCAAGCCAAACACGAATGGACGGATCACCAGCGGGGGCAGGTTGCGGTTCCTGGGGTGAACGTCATCCAACTCGCCGAGCAGCATGGACTGAGTGAGTGACAGGCCGACTTCTTCTCGGGTCTCCCGGATGGCGGTCCCGAGCAGCGTGGCGTCAGCGGGGTCGCGGCGCCCGCCTGGAAACGCGACCTGTCCGGACCAGGGGTCCCCTGGGCGGCTGGCGCGCTCGATGAGCAGCAACTCGAGTCGGCCGGTTGGTCGGGTCGTGAGGACGACGGCGACGGCCGCCTGCGCCGCGCCGGGATCGTCCCCGATGCGGACGGGAGACCGGTTGTGCAGCCGCTGGCGCACGTGCTGGAGCGTGATCGGCGTCACGCGCGCTGCGGGCCCCGGCAGGTCGGGGGAATCATGGTCGTTACCCACTTGCGCGGGTAGCTACTTTTGTGATGGGGAAAGCTCTCTTCTCGTCCACATGGGGGTGCGTATTCGGACGTTCGGTGTTGGACTCATCGCCCTGGCGGCGCTGGCCGCAGTGGGTCTCCTGCTGACTCGCCGCACCCGCGTGGCACCTGCCACAGCTTGGCGGCGTTCCGGCCCGGTGGATGATATCTACGCCGCCGGCCTGTGAGGGTGTAGGGCAAGGTTGACTGGAGCGGGTGAGTGCCGGCCGGTGCTCACCCGCTTTGACGTCTTGGCCGGGCGTTTTTGACGCCCGGCAGTCCCCGGGGTACATTGGCCCGGTCCTTCCGGGGGGTTCGCGGATGGGTCTGACGATTCGACCGTCCAATCCCGCCCTGGCCAACGTGGGCCGCGTGCTCGCGGCCAATCGGGATCAGCTGGTAGCGCGCTGGGCCAGCTGGATCGGTGACCGTCTGGCGCAGGCACCCCATATCAAACGCCCCACGGTCGAGCGACAACTCGCCCTGCTGATTGATATCCTCATCCAGATGGCCGGTCCGCTCCGCCGTCAGGTGGCCCAGCTGTGGTTCGACGCCTGCCAATTCTACGGTGAAGTGGCGGCCGCCAGGGGCTTGGCGGCCGGAGAGGTGGTCGAGGAGATTCAGCACCTTCGGGAGCTATTGATCCGTGATCTGTCGGAAGTGATTGCCGCGCTACCGGCCAGGCACTCCATGGCCACGGTGCTTCGGCTCAACCGGCAGGTGGACAGGGGCATCGCCCATGCGGTCGTGGGTTACACCGATGCTTTGGTCCAGACGCTGTTTGCCGAGCGTGGCGCTCCGGTCGCGTTCGGAGGCCCGGACGAAGAGGCCATTGTCAAGCGCTTGGAACAGTTCGGGAGCGAGCTGGCGCGCGTGCGCGAGAAGGCAGACTGACCGCTCCCCGGCCTCAACCGCTCACTTCTTCTCCCCCGTCCACGTTGATGACGTTGCCCGTGATCCAGTCCGTTCCCGGATGGCACAGGGCGACGACGGCCTGGGCCACGTCTTCTGGGGTTGTTAGGCGTTTGTGCGGGTTGCGCCGTGCGGCCTGTTCGAACAGCTCCGCGCTCCCAGGGATCTTCTCGGCGGCAGGCGTGCGGGTGACCCCACCCCGCAGCGCGTTCACGGTGATCCCATAGGGCGCCAGCTCCATGGCCAGTTGCCGAGTGTGCGACTCGAGGGCGCACTTGGCCGCCGACACCGCACCGTACGATGGGATCACGCGGGTTGAGCCGGAGGACGTCATCGAGAAGATCCGGCCCCCCCGTCCCATCAGCTGTCGTTTCATCAAGTCCTGCGTCCAGTACACCAGCGAATGAGCCATGACGTCGAGGGTCATCTCGATGTTGGCTCGCGTCAGCGCATCGCCGGCGACGTACGGCTTGAGGGTGCCGAAGGCCAGCGAGTGCATCAGGACGGCGACGCGCGCGCCGTTCTCGGCGCACGCCGCCTCGAGCACATTGAGCGCTTCCCGGCGTTTCTCGTCATCTGCCGCGTTCAGGTTGAAGAACAGGGTGCGCCGGCCCAGCGCCGCGATGGCGGCCTTGATGTCTTCTACGTGCGCGATGCCGGCCTTGCGGTCCAGATGCACACCCGCTATGTCGTATCCCGCCCGGGCGAGCGCGCGTGAGCAGGCCTCCCCGAAGCCGCTCGACGCGCCGAGCACGAGGGCCCAGCGCGGAGTGGCGGTTTGCGCGTGCATCACCGAACCCTCGTGCAGTGGGGACGGCGGAACTTAGCGGATGCGATTACACGTCGCTATCGCGGCGGGCCTGATGAGCGGCCTGCTGTTCGGGCTGGCGGTGTCGGTCTCGGGATTGCCGACCCTGGTCGCCGTGGTGAACGCGCTCGACCCGCTCGGCCGAGTGTTCGTGAACCTGTTGCGGATGGTGGTCATCCCACTGGTCGCGACGACATTGTTCGTGGGCGTGGCCGGGATGGGAGACGTGAAGAAGCTCGGGCGGCTCGGCGGCCTCACGGTGGGATTCGTGGTCGTGTCCACCTTCGTGGCGGTGCCCATCGGGATGGGGGTGATGCACGCCCTCCTTCCGCTGGCGAGCGATGCGGCTGCTCAGGCCGTCACCGGCGCCGGTGCCGAGGTGCCCAGGCTCCCCACCATGGTGGACTTCCTGGTAGACCTGATTCCGAGCAACCCGTTTCAGGCGGCGGCACAGGGGGCGTTGCTGCCCATGATCGTGTTCACCCTTCTCATGGGAGCGGCGACAGGAGCGCTTCCGGAGGCTGACCGCGAGCGCTTGCTGGCCGTTGCGCGCCCGGCCAGCGACGCCCTCATCAAACTGGTGTACTGGGCGCTCTGGGCGGCGCCAATCGGCGTGTTTGCCCTCGCAGCGCAGGTCACGGCACGTGCGGGATGGGCGCTGCTCCAGAGCCTGGGCGTCTTCATTCTGGCGGTGCTGATCGGCCTCGTGGTCTTCACCGGGGCGGTGTACGTCGTGGCAGCGCGATGGTGGGGCGGGGTTGCGGTCCGCCGGTTCCTCCGGGCCTGCGTCGGTCCGCAGCTCATCGGTTTCACCACCACGAGTTCGGCGGCGACGCTTCCGGCTATCCTGCAGGCTGCCGATCGCGAGTTGGGCCTGGACAAGGGCATCGCGAGTTTCGTGCTCCCGCTGGCAGCGTCGCTCAACCGCGCGGGCAGCGGCCTTTTTCAGGGCGCCGGTGTGGTGTTTCTGGCATGGCTCTACTCGGTCCCGCTGCCGGCGGCGGCAATCGGTGGCGCGATCCTCGCCACCGCGCTGGTGTCGTTCACCGTCGCTGCCGTGCCCTCGGCGGCCGTGGTGACGCTCGCGCCGGCGCTGGGGCACGTGGGCGTCCCGCTCGACGGCATGGGCGTCTTGCTGGGCGTGGACCGGATCCCGGACATGATGCGCACGGCGGCAAATGTCACCGGGCACATGGCAATCGGGACCGTGGCGGCGAGAATCGGCAAGGCAAGCCCGACGTGAGAGGTGAGGAATAAGGGGGAAACGTGCCGTTTCGCCTCCTTGCCGACGCTCTCGTCGTTCTCCACTTCGGGTTCATCCTCTTTGTCATTGCAGGGGGAGTGCTGGCGTGGCGATGGCCGCGGGTGGCCTGGATTCATGTCCCCGCCGCGGTCTGGGGAGCGCTGATTGAGTTCCGGGGGTGGATCTGTCCGCTCACACCGCTCGAGAACCTGTTCCGGCGGCGAGCCGGAGACGCCGGCTACACGGGCGGGTTCATCGAGCACTACCTGATTCCCGTCATCTATCCCTCAGGCTTGACGCAGCGAGCGCAGATCGATCTCGGCCTGACGGTGGTTGCCGTGAACGTCGCCGTGTACGCTGGGCTCCGCGTTCGCCGTCGGGCCGGGAAGGCGTCGCCCCCTTTGATGCGCGGGGGCTGAAGCGCGAACCTCGCCCGTCGGATCGCGTTGCTGTCCGGTATCTTGCGTGTCATGTCCCTTCCACCGCTCATCCCGCGCGCCGTCTTGTTCGGCAATCCCGAGCGCGCCGCGCCGGACGTTTCCCCGGATGGCCGGCGGCTCTCGTACCTCGCACCCGTGGAGGGTGTGCTGAACGTCTGCGTAGGCGACCGCTGGACTCGGGATTTCCGTCCAGTGACGCTGGACCGCGATCGCGGCGTGCGGGTGTATCGCTGGGCGCACGACGCGCGGCACATTCTCTATCTCCAGGACATGGGCGGCGATGAGAACTGGCGTCTGTTCGCTGCGGACGTGGAGACGCTGGAGCAACGGGACCTGACGCCGTTCGAGGGCGTGCAGGTACAGATCGTCGAGCATGTCAAGCATTTCCCGGAGCACGTGCTCCTCGGAATCAACCGCGACGATCCGCGCCGGCACGATGTCTATCGGCTCCATCTCCCGACGGGCCGCCTCGACTTGGTGGACCGGAACCCGGGCAACGTGGTGGGCTGGCTTCCCGATGCCCGCCTCCGCGTCCGCGCTGCCGTCGCCGCGAGCGACGACGCCGGCCTCGACCTGCTGGTTCGCGCCGATCCCGCGGGTCCATGGGCCCGCGGCCTTCACTGGAGCGCTGAGGACGCGATGACGAGCGGCCCGGTCACATTTGCGCGAGACGGCCGTACCATCGTGTTGCGGGACTCGCGAGACGCCAACGCGGCCCGACTGGTCCGATGGGACCTGGCGACCGGGGCCACCACGGTGCTGGCGGAGGACCCGGCCTACGATGTCTCCGAGGTCCTGGTACACCCGGACACGTACGAGGTGCAGGCGGTCTCCTTTGTTGGGGCGCGTCGGGAGTGGCGGGCGCTCGATCGAGCGATCCATGACGACCTAGCGGCCATTGCTGGGCTCCGAGACGGGGACTTCGTGGTCTACGGGCGAACGGATGCGGACGACCTTTGGATGGTGGGGTTCACCGAAGATGACGCGCCCGCGACGTATTATCTGTTCGACCGCGGTCCTCGCGCCGCCGAGTTCTTGTTCACCGCTCGGCCCGCATTAGAGCACTACACGCTGTCCCAGATGGAGCCGGTGTCCATTCAGGCGCGGGATGGGCTCACCTTGCACGGTTACGTGACCTATCCCCCCGCTGTGTCCCGGCAGCGATTGCCGCTGGTGCTCAACGTGCACGGCGGCCCCTGGCACCGGGACGCGTGGGGCTTCGATCCCGAGGCCCAGTGGTTGGCCAATCGCGGGTATGCGTGCCTTCAGGTCAACTTCCGCGGCTCGACGGGGTACGGCAAGCGTTTCTTGAACGCCGGCGACCGGGAATGGGGCGGGAAGATGCACGACGACCTGGTGGATGCCGTGGGGTGGGCGGTGGCGCGTGGGATCGCGGATCCCGCCCGCGTGGCAATCTACGGCGGATCGTATGGAGGGTATGCGGCCCTCGTCGGGGCCACCATGACCCCTGAGTTGTTCCGCTGCGCGGTCTCGGTCGTCGGTCCCAGCAACCTGATTACGTTCATTCAGAGCATCCCGCCGTATTGGTCCTCCTACCTTTCGATGCTGCACCGGCGCGTCGGACATCCCGAGCTGGACGCCGCCTTCCTGGCGGCCCGGTCGCCGCTCTCACACGTTGATCGCATTCGGATCCCGTTGCTGATCGGCCAGGGTGCCAACGATCCTCGGGTCAAGCGCGCGGAGTCGGAGCAGATCGTGGGGGCGATGCGGGAGAAGGGGATCGCGCACGAATACGTGGTGTTCGAGGACGAGGGGCACGGTTTCGCCAAGCCGGAGAATCGCCTAGCCTTTTATGCAGTGGCGGAGCGCTTTCTGGCGCGGCACCTCGGGGGGCGGAGCGAGGCCTGAGGGCCACGCCACCTTCGTTTAGGGCCGCGGTCGCCGTCTGTGCCGCACCCATGCTCCGGAGCCTGCGCACGAGATCCTCTACCGCCGCCGACTCGCCGCCCTGGTGCTGGATAACCCGTGGAGCCCGACGACCGCTGGCGGCTCGATTGGAGTGGTCTTGCGGGCGGTCAACTGCCTGATCGGGTCGTAACGGCGTGGCGGTGCCGCGTATCCGCTATACCTACCATCGCCCCGGGAAACCTTCGGCGGTGTTTGACCAGTGGCTGGTCCTCGACCGACCGGACGTCAAGGTCCTGCTCCAGGACGAGTATCACGGCCCCCCCTTGCGTGCGGGCGACGCGCTGATTCAGGAGCCCGGCGCTCCCATGGTGTGGTTCGTGTTTCCCGGGCGCTGGTACGATATCGCGCGGTTTCACCTGCGTGACGGCAGCTTCACGGGATGGTACACCAACCTGACGAAGCCGGTCGAAATCGCGGAGGATCGGTGGTCTGCAACGGATCTATTGCTCGACCTCTGGACGCCCGTGACCGGTGGCTCCGTGTGGCTCGACGAGCCAGAGCTCGACGACGCGACGCGAGCCGGGACCATTGACCGCGTCACCCGCCAGCGCATCAACAACGAGCGTGCCCTGATCGAGCTTCAGCTGAAGCTCGGCGCCTGGCCACCCCCGATCACCCGAGACCTTGACCTCGCTCAGACGAGAAGGTTGCGAGGGGCTTGAGCGTTTTGCACCACCCTGCAATGAAATGATGACGGCGCGATCAGGGCTGGGCCGTACCCTGGCCTGCCGTGGATCGCGCCGCGCTGCTCTCGTCGCTCCGCCGGGTGACATCGGCCAGGGATCTGGGGCCGGTCTTCGGCGTGCTGGGATACACGCCAGCGGACGAGCCATTCCAGGGCGACACGTTCGTGGTGGCTCGGTGGTGGGGTTTCCGTGTGATCGCGTCTCCCGGCGATGCCGCCCGCGATCGCGTGCGGCAGCTGGCTGTTGCGCTGGCCCGCTCCGGCGAGCGGGCGCTGGCGGCTGGCGTCGAACGGCAGGCGCTGGTGATTGCCGCGCCTCGCATCGGGGCCGGTGGCGCGACCCGAGAGTTGATCGTCCCCTGCTGCGAGCCGCCGCCCCTGGCGGTTCAGCAACTCGAGGAGATCGCCCCTCGCGCGCGTGAATCGGCTCTCGCGCACGCCCTGCGCGTGGTGGAGGTGCTGTCCAGCGAGGCGGCTGGCCGGCGGTTCGTGACCGCATTCCTCTCGATTCTCGAACGCATGACGGCCTCGCTGATCGTCCGGGGGCCGCAGGCCGACCGGCGGATGGCCGTGTTGTTACAGCTGTCGCGGGTCTTGTTCCTCTATTTCGTGCAGGCAAAGGGGTGGCTCGACGGACGGCCCGACTATCTCCGCGCCGCGCTCGACGATGCGCTGAGTCGGGGAAAGAACTTCCATCGCACCCGCCTGCAACCGCTGTTCTTCGGCACCCTGAATCGGCGGGCAGACGAGCGGTCCTGCCGGACGCGCGGGGCGATACCGTACTTGAATGGCGGGCTGTTCGACCCCCACCCGGTGGAGCGGCGGCTCGGCCCCATCGCGATCTCCAACGCCCTGTGGCGAGACGCGTTCGACGAGGTCTTCGAGCGATTCCGTTTCTGCGTGCGCGAGGCGGAAGAGGTGAACGCCATCGCGCCCGACATGCTGGGACACGTGTTCGAGCGCGTCATGGATGACGACGAGCGACACGCCAGCGGGACGTTCTATACGCCGGAAACCGTGGTCCGAGACATCGTGAGCGCCACGATCGAGACCGCGCTCGTGGGCCGCCATGACATCTCGGCGAGCCTGGCCCGTCGCGCGCTCGCCGGCAAGCCAGTGAGCCGAGACGAGGCCATGCGGGTGAGTCGCGCGCTCGCGCAGCTCCGCGTACTGGACCCGGCGGTTGGGTCGGGCGCGTTCCTGCTCGGAGCGCTCGAGCGGCTGACCGAACTCAGAGCGGGGCTGGCTGGCGCACAGGGGCCCGAATCGCGGCGGCTGCGCCTGGAGGTCCTGCGGAACAACCTGTTCGGCGTGGACCGATCCCCCGTTGCCGTCCGCCTGGCCGAGTTGAGGCTCTGGCTCGCCGTCATCGCGGATGATCCCACGACGGACATCCGTCAGGTGGCGCCGCTGCCGAATCTGGATGGCGTGGTGCGACAAGGCGACTCCCTGCTGGACGCGATCGCGGCACTTGGGGTGTTGATACCCGGCGGCGTGTCCGCGGTGACGGTGCGGCCGCCCGCGATGCGGGGTGTGGCCGAGGCCCGCGGGGCGTTGTTCGAAGCGGGGGGAAACGCGCGCGGCGCGGCCATTCGGAAGCTGCGAAACGTGGAGCTAGCCTGGGCGGAGCAAGCCGTCGCTGCGAGCATCGCGGCGGTGGATCGAGCGAGGCGAGAACTGGCGGGCCTGGCCGGGAGCCGCGATCTGTTCGGTCGCCGCAGCGGACTGACCCGTGAACAGCGAGCCCGCTACACGGCGCTCGAAGCGCATCGCGCCGCCCTGGGGGAGGCCGCCCGGGCGGTGGCAGACGGATCGGTCCCGTTCTTCGCCTTCGAGGTCCAGGCGCCCGACGTGATGGCGGCCGGAGGCTTCGACGCCGTAATCGGGAATCCCCCGTGGGTGCGGGCCGAACGGCTGCCGGCGGCAATGCGTCGCGCGCTCGCGACGCGGTTTCGCTGCTGGAGGGCCACGCCC
>CAZVKD010000039.1:0-14196 GCA_964627675.1 uncultured Gemmatimonadaceae bacterium | reverse complement strand
CTGCGTCATTGAGCGGCGCTGGCAGCTCGCCGGGCACCTGGGCCCGGACGCCGCCCAGCTCCACCACGTGGCTCCCAATTTCGACCCCGAACTCCGCGAGCAGCCGGCGACACACCGCCCCGCAGGCCACGCGCGCGGCGGTCTCCCGAGCGCTCGCCCGCTCCAGCACGTCACGGGCGTCCGCGCGGCCGTATTTCAAGACCCCGACGAGGTCGGCGTGCCCCGGTCGCGGGCGCGTGACCCGCCGGCGGCGCCTGTCCGAGCCGGGAGGATCCGGCTCGGGCGCCATGATGTTCTGCCAGTTCTCCCAATCTCGGTTGGCGATAAGCAACGCGATGGGCGAGCCGAGCGTTTCGCCCGCCCGCACGCCCGAGAGAAACTCCACGGCATCGGCCTCGATCTTCATACGGGCGCCGCGACCGTAGCCACCCATGCGGCGGCGCAGATCACGGTCAACGTCCTGGGCCACGAGGGGAAGACCGGCAGGCACGCCCTCGAGGATGGCGAGGAGCGCCTTTCCATGCGACTCACCGGCCGTGGTGAAGCGGATGGCTGTCATGGAGCGTAAGAGGTAAGGGGTGAGAGGCAAGGGGGCCACCCCCCTCACCCCTCACCCCTCACGCCCCGGTGTTCGCTACTGCCCGCTTCGAGGGCCGGGCCGGTAGTTGTTGACGATCGCCGGGAGCCGCACGGTCACGACGCCCTTGGCCGTGACGCCCACGAGGATCTGGGTGGCCCCACCGGCCAGGCGGGCCACGCGCAGCGGGCCGATCACGGGATCGCGAATCGGGATCGTGGTGACCACGCCGAAGTGGTACGTGTCGTACACCACGATTTCCGGGCCCTCGGCCGCCACGAACGCCACCCGGTCGTTTTGCGTGAGCCCGGTGCCGGACGTGGCGCTGCCGGCGTCGAAGTCGTGGACGAAGTTCAAATCCATGCCGGGGTTGGTGCCGCGAACGTTCAACTTGCCCTGGAGGCGCAACGAACCATCCAGCACGTACACCGAGTCCGCCCGGATGAAATTGGTGAGTCCGTTGAAATTCAGGGCGATGGAGCGCACGGGGATGGCGGTCTCCGAAATGAAGTCCCGCACATTGATGTCGGGCGAGACGCCAAGGTCATAGTTCAAGGGGAACCCACCGGTGCACGTTGCGGTCAAGCCGCTCCCCACCGAGTAGGTAAGCGCCCGGGAGTATGCCAAAGCCGGCGTGGCCGAGGAACCGCCTTCGCCGATGAGCGCGCGGGTGAAGTTGCCCGAGTTCCGCACGAACGTGGTATCGAGGAAGCCAAGCTCCAGCGGCGTGACCATCTGCCCGCAGGCCGCGTGCGTGAGGGTCGTCTCCGTGGTCCCGCGCTTGACTCGCACTTCCAGCGTGTCCGGCGCGTTGCCCACTTGCGCTCCCGCGTGCTCCCAGAAGAAATGAGACTCTTGCGTGCCGGGAAGGGCTGCGGGGTTCGTGCCCAGGAGTTCCCAGCGAACCGAGCCACGCAGCTGGAACGGGATCGTCTGTCCGAGCGTGGGCGTGGTGGAATAGACCGCCACGACTTCGCAGGGCGGGCCGGCCGTGCGGCACACGGCCCCGACGTACTGCGGCCGATCCGAGAAGAAATGCTCGGTGTAGACCGGGTTGACAAAGCCGGTATTGGGATCCGTTTCCGACTTCACGGTGAGCACGCGGAACATGGGCAACTGATGGCGCCGCTGCAGCAGCCGGGTGGCCGTGTTGACGATCGAGAGATTGGTGCCGCCCGAGTTGGCCACGACGACATAGTTGTCGTTGGTGCCCGCGTTGCTGAGCGGCCACAGCGCAATGCCCCACGGCTCGGATCCGACCGAGATGCTGGCGACGAACGCCGTGTCCTGGACGTCGAACACTTCCACGCGATTCAGCAGGAAGTTGGTCAGATACAGCTCGCCCTCGGGCGAGGTGCCGGTGGGGTTGTTGGGGCTGTAGATGGCGTCGGCAATGCGGCCCCCGGCCGGGAGCGGCCGGGTAATGCCGTGCACCACCAGGACCGTGTCTCTCAGAATCGGCGAGGTCCGGGCCGAGTCCACGCGCGCCTCACCGCGGTTGTTGGCGGCGTCCGTGGCGAAGGCCAGGATGATCACCGCTTGCGGCAGCGTGGCGAAGCTGAAGTTCAGGTTGTACCGCCGCGTCTCTTCGGTAAGCGTGCCGCCAAAGGTGGTGGAGTCCCCTCGGATCACGGTGCCCGCGGCATCGAGCGCCTGCCAGCCCAGGCTGGTAATCCCGCTCGGGTCGGTGGCGGTGACCGTGATGGAGTCCCGCATTTCCACGCGGTCCGCGATGGTAAACCGCACAAACGGCGGCGTGGAATCGGCGGCCACGGATTGAATGGCGACCGACACCGGCGTGCTCGTGCCCCGCCGGCCCGCGGAGTCCACCGCGAATCCCGTGATCACGAACGTCCCGGTGGCGAGCCCCGAAGGCACGGTGACGGTGTCAACGAACACGGCCGTGTCCGGGAGGGCGAAACCTGCCGAGTCAACGGCCGAAAACGCGCCGGCGATGTCATAGCCCGCCCGCCGTATGCCCGCGGACTGGGTGGCCCGAACTTCAACCTGAATCTGCCGTCCCGGCGCGGTGACCGAGCCTGGAGCGGGTCGCAGCAGGGACACGTTCAGCGCGGACAGGTTCACCAGGAACAGCGAGGCCGTATCGCTGGCCGCGTTGTCGTTGCCGTCGGTGGCTGTGGCGCTAACGATGATCAGCCCGCCCGCCGTGGTATTGGCCGGGAGCGGGATGTGCACGCCGAGCGACACCGTCGTGACGGGGCTGGTGAACGTGGTGTCGAGCGTGCCGTTGAATCCGCCGGTGAGCGAAACCGTGATGCGCCGCAGGCCCAGATTGTCGGCGGCGTTCACAGTGAACCGGATGCCCTGCTGGACCTGGAGCGTGTCGCCCGACGAATTCACGATCGAGACCGTGGGCGCGGTTTGATCCCGCTCGACGCCGAGCTGGAAGCGCTGCTCCGTGCAGGCCGTGGCTAGTCCCGCCAGCAGGGCTAGACCGGCGCCGCGAAGGTTCGGGCGCACCATACGTGTCAGCACCGTCCTCTCTACCGGCGGTCGGGCGTCGCCGACAGGTCGTCTACGATGTGCGGGGTGACCAGAATCAGCAGGTCGCGCCGCTGCTCCCGCCGGGACGTGAACCCGAAAATCCGACCGATAATCGGGAGGTCCACAAGGAACGGAATTCCGGTCTTGGACACCGTGACCTCCGTCACGGTGAGCCCGCCGATGACGGCCGTCTCGCCGTCGCCCACCAGGATCTTGTTCTCGGCCTCCTGGGTCCGGAACGAGAAGCCCACGTCTCCTGGGCTGGGCACCACGCTGGAGTTCTCGGCGTGGATGTCCATCAGCACCTGGCGGTTGTTGGTCACGTGGGGCGTGACCCGAAGCGTGATACCGGTGGGCACGATCTCCGTGGTCGCGCGCGGGACGTTCTGTCCGGTGCCCCCGACGGAACTCACGTCAATCTGCCGAATGGGCGTCCGCTCGCCCACCAGGATGTATGCCTGGGTGTTGTCGGCCGTGGAAATGAGCGGCTCGGCTTGAAGGTCCGAGAGTTCCACCTGCTCCAGCGCCTCGATGAACGTCGTGAGATCGAAGTTCCCGATGGCGGTCGAGAAAATCAGCTTGAGCGCGGCGCCGGCCACCGTCGCGTTCGCATTGGCGACCGCCGAAAGCGCGTTGCCGCCCAAATCCACGATGGGCGGATCGTCCGGCCCGAAGAACTCGGTTGGTTGCACCGCGTCCGGGACCCCGTCGCCGTCGGTGTCCACCGGCTGCGAGGACGCCGGATCGCCGCGGGACACCAGATCGTTGAAGAACTGCGTGGGCGAGCCGAGATCGTACTTCACCCCCAACTGTTCCAGGTCGGTGCGGTTGACGAACACCAGCTTGGTCTGAATCGAGACCTGCGCGGTCCGCACGTCGAGCTGCTGCAAGAACCCCTCGTAGCTCCCGATGCGGCTTTCGAGGTCCGTGATGATCAGGCTGTTGGTCCCGGCGTCCGCCACGACCTTGCCGCGCGGCGACTTGATGGACTCCAGGGTGGGCACCAGGTCGGCCGCCCTGGCGTAGTTCACGCGCAGGATGCGGGTCTGCAGCGGCTCGATGGAATCCAGCTGCGCCAGCGTCGCCGGCGCGTCCACCCGAATGATGCCGTCGAATTCTTCCCGCGCCGAGAGCCCCTGGGCCTGGAGGATCTGCTGCATCGCGATATCCCACGGCTGGTTCTTCACCGTGGCGGTCACCGTGCCCGCGACCTCGCGACCCAGAATGATGGATTTGCCGCTGAATTCGGCGAAGCCCGCGATGACGTCCGCGATGGTCGCGTTGTCATAAGTGACCGTGATCGCCGGCTGCTGGGATTGTTGCGGGCGCGGCTCGGCCGCCCTGGCCGCGGCCACCTCACCGGTCTTGCTCAGCCAGGCCTCCGTGGTCCAGGCCGCGAACGAGCGATCAGTACCCAACGTCACCCGCACCACGTCCTCTTCCCGCTCCACCTGGTAGCTCACCAGCCGTTCCAGCTCGAGCACGACGCGCACGACTTCGGGAGAGAACTGGGCGTATCGGATGTTGGTGATGCCGCCGCGGTTCAGGCCGTCGTAGGCCTGGAGCGGGGTGGCCAGCCTGGCCCCCACGAGGTCCAGCACCAAGCGGTCAGGGCGCCGGAGCGTGAAGTCCTGGACTGTGACGCTCCCTTCCACGTCAATGATCACCTCGGCCCGGCCCGGACCCGGAAGCACGCTTACCGCCGTGACGTCGCCCGGCCCTCGCCCCCACCCGGCAAGGGCTCCGGGTGTGGCAAGGCTCAGGGCGAGGGCGGTAATGAAGAACGACCGCATCATGGCATCCCCTCCTGCGGGCGTCGCAGCGTCAGGCTCACCTGGCGGGCGACCCCGAACTCCTCGAGCATGAAGATCACCTCGTCGCGGCGGATCTCGACCACTCGCAGGCGACCCAGTTCATCGTCCACTCGCACGTCGTATCGCTTGTTCACGGAGACATCGCGCAGCACGGCTACGCTGCGGGCCGGGTAGCGCGCGTCATACACCACGGCCACGAGCCGGAGGTCCTCGAACAGTGGCCGCACCTCACCGGAGGCGAGCAGCGACTGGAACGGATCGCGGCCGGAGCCGCGATAGGCGAAGGTCTCGCGCAGCAGCTCCGTTTGCCGGGCGACCGAGTCAGCGGCCGCGGAGTCCGCCGCCGTCGGGGCGGCCGCACCTTGCGCGCCGGTCGCGGGCGGGGGGATGTCTCCGGCGGGAGTCCCCGGCGCCGGCGCCGGTTCGCCGCCTCCACCGCAACCCAACGCCACGGCCGCCCCCAGGGCCGCCCACCACCGGCCGGCGTTCACGACCCGCCCCCGGGCACCGAATCGGCGGGCGCCGCGGACGCCGGCTTCACGAACGTGCGCAGCTTGAAGTCCACGCGCAGCAACGCGCCGGTGGTGTCCTGGAAGGTCTGCGCCACCGTTTCGTTCGCCCGGTTCAGCGTGACGTCGTACGGCACCATGATGCGCGACAGCGACGCCACGTCGGACAGAAACTCCCCGATCTCGTCGTAATGACCCAGGACCGCAAACTGATAGCGGTGGGTCTCGAACGGCGTGCCGGGTTCCACCGCCTGCGGCGAGAAGTCACCAACATGCACGCGCCGCCGCTTGGCGCGCGCGTTCACGTCGTCAATAAGACTCGGTACCTCCGCCCCGGTGGGAACCAGTCGTCGCATGACCCGCAGGCTCGCCTCGTACTCCCGCACCCGCTCCCGGAGCTGCTCCACCGTTCCCGAGGCCAGATCTCGCTTGGCCGAATCCACCCGCGCCTGGAGCGAGTCAATTCGCAGCCGCATCTCCTGGGCCCGCGCCACTCGCGGGGCCCGCCAGTACATCCAGAACGCCACAATCGCCACCCCCGCGGCGAAGACAGCCAATCCCAGGAGCTGTTTCTTTTCCTTTTCGCCGAGCGCCATGGGATCCCCCTACCGAATCGATTCCAGCACCGGCACGGTGCGGACGAACGCCGAGTCAGCCCGCCGGAATGTCGCCGTCACGGTGAACGCCACGATCGGTTTGTCGTTTTCGGTGACGGTTCTGGTGGCTCCAGCGACCACGTTGGTGAGCCACGGCGAGTTGCCAAGGTTGCGCAGGAACCGCGTGTAGCCGCCCATATCCGAGGTGCGGCCGTCAATGAGGATGCGTAGCGGTGGCGTCCCGGTGGTATCCGCCGGTTCCGCAGGCCCGCTGCTCAACATGCCAACCGATTGGAGCCAGGTGTAATCCGGCACCGCCTTGGTGACTTCTTCCAGGATGTGGGGCCACACGTAGCGATCGGCGTCAATCGCGCGAATCGCGTCAAGCTCGAGAATCAACGAATCCCGCAGCCGCTCTTCCCGCCGTTTCTGGCTGATCAGCGCCTGGAACCGGCGAGCTTCGGCCTCCACTCGCCGTCGCTCCTCCTCCAGGCTGGCCAGCTTGCCTGATTCCATGGTGAAGATCAGCCCGATCACGACGATGGCCGCAATCCACCCGCCCACGGCGGCGAGCAGGAGTGGGTCCTTGACCTTGGCCGCCAGCGCCGAGAAATCCGGCATCTGAAAGCCGACGCCGGCCGCTTTCTTCCTTTTCTTGGGACCAGGCAGGAGGTTGATTTCAATCATCTCAGCCGCTCCCTAATTCAACTTCCGCAAGGCGAGGCCAACAGCCAGCATCAGCAGGGGAGCGACTTCGTCCACGTTCAACGCGCCGAACGCGTCTTCTTTGACCCGGAGGCCTTTCAGGGGGTCGGCCACTTCCACCGGCAAGCGCAGCCGCTGCGCCAGCGTATCGGCCAGTCCGGGAATCCGGGCGCCGCCGCCCGAACAGTAGGCTCGTTCGATCGCCCCCACGTCCCGCGAGGCCGACTGCAGGAACGCCGCCGCGCGCTCCACCCCGACGGCGATCTCCTCGCCACGGCTCGCCACGTAGGGGTCGAGATCCGGCGTCCGCTCGAAGCCCTGCAACGTCCGGTCGGCATCTTCCGACCCCAAGCCGCGCTCCCGCTGGAGATCCTCGCGGAACCGCCGCGTGCCAACGTTGAGGTCTCGCGTGAGGATCGGAACTCCGTTCTGGAGAATGTTGATATTCGTGACTTCGTGCCCGATGTGGATCAAGGCGGCCATTCCCTGCATGGCCTCGGGATAGTTCACCTCGAACGCGTTGTGCAGGGCGAAGGCGTCCACGTCCACCACGGCGGGCTCGAGGCCCGCCTCGGCCAGGAGCGCGGTCTTGTTTTCCACCAGCTCCCGCTTGGCCGCCACCAGCATGACGTCCATCTGCACGCCCTCGGCGTCGGGATCGAGCACCTGGAAATCCAGCTCTACGCCCTCGATGTCGAACGGAACGTGCTGCTGGGCCTCCCAGCGGACCACATCGAATGCCTCGCTCTCCTTCATGCGGTCCACCTGGATCTTCTTGATGATCACGTCCCGGCCGCCGACCGCCACGACGACCTTCTTCTGCTTCACGCCGGCCGTCTGGAACAGACCCCGGATGGCGTCGGCCACGACGCCCGGATCCATGATCTCACCCTCCACGATGGCGTCGGCAAGTACGGGAGCCACGGCCACCTTGCTCAGCACCGGCTCCGCCTTGCCATGCTCGATCACGGCGAGCTTGATAAGACCGCTCCCGATGTCGAGTCCGATCGTCGTTTTTGAACCCCCGAGCCCAAAAAGCGCCATATCTGCCTACGGTTAAAGGAGATAAGAGGGGTGAGCGGCAGACTACAGTACCGCCCACCCCTTTTTTTGTCAAGCTCCAACCTACTTTAACCTAGCTACAACAAGTCCCAACGTGGTACAGAGTTACGAGATTCGACACCACGGGACGGTGGATATCCGATGTGGACCGGGTGTTGAGAAAGACGACCGAATCGGTGGCGCCGATGGTGAAGGTCGTGGCGGCCTGAAAGGTTGACCGACACTACCCCCCCCAACCTTCTCAACCTTCCCAACCTTCACCGTCCTTCACCATCCTTGCTCCGTCAGTACACATTCACCCAACTCCGTTCCCGCATCGTCACCGCAGAGGCGGACGCGGTGAGGGCTCGGATGAGGGCGCAGCTCGAGAAATTGATCACCGCGTCTCCCAGCACCACGCTCTGGTCCAGGTTCACGTTGGCCGCGATCACGCCCCCGTTGAAGTGCCCGCCGGTACCCTGCGTGTTAACGGTCCTCCTGACCAGCACCGGCCCGTAGAACTCGAACCCACCCTGCACATCGAGGTCCCCGTTGACAATGAGCACGCCCTGGCCACGGTTCTGGTTAATGCTGGCGCTCCCTTCGACCCAGATGATCGGGAAGTAGTTGAAGCAGGGCGACGAAGGCGTCGTGGGGTCGCCCCAGTTGGTGGCCACGCCCGTGGAGCACGTTCCGCCCGAGGTGACCGGTTCGATCTGCAGCGTCCCCGACGGATACACGATCTTGGTGGCGAATTGCTTCAGGTCATCGAAGTTCAACTCGCCGAAGGTGGTCAGGCTCGAGTCATTGAGGGTGGTGTCTTTCAGAATCTTCGGACTGCCCTCGATGCAGTTCTGGTTCTTGCATCCAGAGTAACTGATCTGGGTGGGGTCTGGAATCCGAACACCCGGCTGCTGGGGCAAGGTGGCGGGACAGCCGGACCAGCCGGCCGGCGGGGTATCCGTCCCGCTGATGAACGACGACCCCCCGAGCTTCACCTCCCCTTGAGTCTTCAGGGCCGCGTTGAAGTCGATTTGAAGCGGCCGGAGCTTGAGCAACAGGCCGATGCGCTGGCGCGAGGTGGAGTCTCGGCTGAACCCGTCCGCCCGCACCATGAACAGCATCTGATTCAGCCGCTGGACGGTGGCGCGGTACCAGCCGTTGCCGTCCGGCGCGGTACCGCTCAGGTTCTGGCTGGTGCCGACAACCATGTTGTTGTAAGTGCCGGAGTTCCAGTTGGCAACCAAGTTTTCCACCACGCCTTCCGCCGAGGTAAACGCCTGCTGGAGTTGCAGGGTGTTCCGTCCAACGCGCTGTTCCTGGGTGCCGACGAACATAGCTCCCGCCACCAGCCCACCCACGACAACCAGGGCGAAGATGGCCAGGGGAAGCGCCACGCCGCGTTCATCCGAGAATCGCCTCATGACTCCGTCCTTGTAAGCGGTCAGTCTGCCGTCAGCCCGTTGGGCTGCTCGCTACGCATGGTCCGTACGCCCCTCGTCACTGGAAAACTCGCGGCGGGTCGGCCGCATGGCTCACCGATTATTCCGCAACGCCACCTGCGTGACGAGCGTGTCCACCAGGTAACCGATGCCCCCCGCGGACAACCGCACCGGCTCGGCCGTCCGGCCGATGACGGTGATCGAAATGCGAGCCACTTGCGCGCGGTCCGTCGTGGTCGCCCCGGTCGCGTCGAAGTAAGCGAACCCGAGACCCGTTCCCTCCAGCGGCCCCACCAGGGGCTGAATGGTGCTCCAGCCGGTACTCTTGTTCCACCGCCGGCTCCCCAGCCAGAGGTCTCCATTCGCATCACGGTACTTGCGGGCTTCCACCACTTCGAATCCCCGAACCGGAGCACCAGCAAGGACGCTGTCGCTCACCAGGACCGCGGGGAAAAACGTCAGCTTGAAGCTCGGCCCGCCCCCGGGACAGTTGTTGCCGCTTTCCACCCGGATCAGGTTCGCATGAATCCACCGGTCGTCGGTTCGCTTGGTGGACACGCTGTCGGCGAAGATCACCAGCGAATCGGTGTTGGGATCCAGCCCTCGCAGGCCGATCCTGGCGGTGTCAACGTACAGCTCCGCGGCGTTGCCCACGTTCTGGCACACGAAGTACAGATTGCGCGTCACCTTGTACGTGATCGCCGAATCCGACATTTCGACGATGTCGCTGCCCAACGGATCGGTGGCATTCAGCTCGCGCAACTCGCCAGGGAGGATGCCGATGGCGGAGCGGATGTTGTCGTTCAGCTCCACCCGCTGGGTCTGTTGGCGGTAGATGCGCTGGTTGCTCACCAGGAGCTGATAGATGGACGCCGCCACGATGCCCATGAGCACCAGGGCGATGAGCAGCTCCACCAGCGTGAACCCGCGATGCGATCGAATCAACACAGGATCACCGTCTGGAAGGAGTCTGTTCGAGTACCCGACGCCGTGGGCGACACCACCTGCACCGTCGCGATGCGCGCCCGCCCGGAAGCATCCGCCGCCACCGTCCAAGTGACCGTGAAGCGCCCCTGCGTGGCGGAGCCGTTGGTCATGGCGGCGCAGGTCTGACTGCGGAGGATCTCGAAGCGCTCGTTGGCCAGCGCGCTGGCCTGGCTGTAACGCTGGCCCTGAGAGATCATCCGGGTGGTGACCGCCGCGGACCCCACCAGCGCCAGCAGGCCGACTGACAGAATCAGGACCGCGATGAGCACTTCGACGATGGTAAACCCGCCCTCTCGGTTCACTGAATGACTCTCCCGACCGCCGAAATAACGACCCGTTCGGCAAACGCCCCTTTGGTCACCACGATCGCCGTCTCACTGGTCTCCAGGCCGATGCCGCGTGCGTCGTACCACAGCGTATCATGCGCCGGCTGCACCGTGACGCCAAAACGCGTGGCGAAGTCCTCGGCCACTCCGACTTGCTGGGTCACGCCCGTAACCGGATGCGCCGCCTCTACGTACAACACGTTATTCCGCAGGATGAGGAGCGCCGTGGAGCCGCGCTGGATGGCCGTTCCACGCGCCTTCGCCACCAGGCCAACGACAGCCGCGCGAGCCGACCGCACGCTCTGCTGCGTGATGGCGTCACCGATCCGGGGAAACGCGAAGCCCGCCATGGCGCCGATCAACACAATAACGATGACCAGCTCGATCAGCGTGAAGCCGCGCTCGTTGTTATCCATCGGTCACCTCGAGGCCTCCTGGGATACAACAACCATGCCCTTGTCTAACATAATATCCGACAACGACATCAGCCGTGGCACCCCAGTCCGGACACTGCAATTCATGGCATGGTGACTGCACGCGCTTGCGCTATTCGATCGCGAATTCTTTCAGCTTGTAGAACAGCGTTCGTTGGCTAACTCCAAGGACACGAGCCGCTTGGGCCCGGTTCCCTCCGCATGCGGCGAGCGCGGACGCAATGGCACACCGTTCCGCTTCGGCGACCGCGTCACGGAGGAGCCGCGGCGTCCTAACTGCATCGTCCTGAGCCGGACCCCCCGCCGGGCGGATCCCTCCCCGGTCTTCGAACGCTTCGGCGCGCAACACCCCGTCCTGCGATAACACCACGGCTCGCTCGATGGCGTTCTCGAGTTCACGGACGTTGCCGGGCCACTTGTGTCGCCGAATGGCTTCCAGCGCCTCCGGTGAGAGGGTTACCGTCCTCCCAGCGCGGTCCATAGCCCGACGGAGCAGCACCGTGGTCAGCGCTTCGAGATCCTCAGGGCGATCTCGAAGGGGGGGGATATGGAGCCGAACCACGTTCAACCGGTAGAAAAGGTCCTCGCGAAAACGGCCGGTCGCCGCATCGGCCTCAAGGTCTCGCGCCGTCGCCGCGATGAGCCGCACGTCCACGCGACGCGAGCGGGTCTCCCCAACGCGCCGGATCTCCGACTCCTGGAGGACCCGAAGCAGCTTTACCTGAAGCGCGGGCGGCAGATCCCCGATTTCATCCAGCAGCAGGGTGCCGCTGTTCGCCTCCTCAAACAACCCGATGCGATCCGTGGCCGCGCCGGTGAATGCCCCTCGCACGTGGCCGAACAGCTCGGACTCGAGCAACTGCTCCGGGATAGCCGCGCAATTCACCGCCACCAGCGGCGCGGCGCGGCGTGGACTCATGCGATGGATCGCGCGGGCTATGACCTCCTTGCCAACGCCGCTTTCGCCGGTAATGAGCACGGTGGTGGGGTGCGGGGCGACCCGACTGGCCAGTTCCATCACGCGGCGCATCGCCGGAGAAACGGCGATGACGTCCCGGTCCGTGGTTCGCGCCAGTTCCGCTTGCAGCCGCGCCACCTGCGTTTTGAGCTGCTCGCGCTCGGCCGCCTTCCGGAGCGTGAGCAGCACCTCGTCGGCGCGAAATGGTTTCGGCAGGTAGTCGTACGCCCCCTGTTTGATGGCGGCGATGGCGGCATCGTCCCCGCCGTACGCGCTCATCATGATCACCAGGGCCGTCCCGCCAGCCGCCTGGTAGCGACGGAGGAACTCCGTGCCCTCCATGCCCGGCATGCGCACGTCGCACAGAATGAGATCGAACGGTTCGCTGGTCGCGCGCTCCAGGGCATGAGCGGGCAGGCCCTCCGCGGCCACGCTGTAGCCGTCACCCTCAAGCAGGAGCGCCAGGGACTGCCTGAGGCCGGCGTCGTCATCCACTACCAGCACTCTCACTGGGCACCCCCGCGCGGCTCGGTCGGGCGGCTGACAACCTCGGCGGTGGTCGCCGGCCTGGGGGCGCTTCGATCCACCGGCAGGAAGACCTTGAACGCGGCCCCGCCCTCGCGCGCGTCGTCCACCCAGATCACGCCGCCAGCATCTTCAACGATGCTTTGCACCACGGCCAGACCCAGCCCGGTTCCCTGACCCGGCGACTTGGTGGTGTAGAACGGCTCGAACACGCGCTCTCGGTCCTCGACCGGCACGCCGGGCCCCGAATCGGCGACATACACCAGCACGCCGGGGGTGCCCGGCTCGAGTTCTCTCCGCCAGGGCCGCCGCTGCTGGGCCGTGCGGCGGACGCCCGGGTCGTCCCGGGCAAGTGCGTCGCTGCGACGCAAGGCTCCTCGAGGCCGCTGCTCGTAGGCCCAAGGCTCGACCCCAACGACGACCTGCCCGCCTGCGGCCGCGTCTGCGGCGTTCAGGATGAGATTGACCAGCACCTGCTCCAGCGCGTGCGTGCGACCCAAGACCAGCGATACGTTCGGCGCGAACGCGGTCGCGACATCCACGTTGCGCAGCACGCCCTGATGTTGCAGCAGCGCGAGGGCGCCGCGCGCCACGGCCACGAGATCAACCGGCGCCGGCGCATCCTCGCGCGGCCTTGCGAAGTCCAGCAGACCGCGCACGATCCGGTCAATGCGCTCGATCTCCCGGCCGGCCCCTTCCAGCATCTCGGGATTCGCGCCGCGCCGCCGAAGCAGCTCGAGATAATTCGCCAACGCCGCCAGCGGATTTCCCACCTCGTGGGCGATCCCCGCCGCGAGCCGCCCGGTGGTTGCCAGCTTCTCGGACCGCACCAGCTGCCCCTGAACGTCCAGCAGGCGGTCCGTCATGCGGTTGAAGCGTTCAGCCAGTTCGTTGAACTCCTGGGTCTCCGCCGGCGGGGCCCGGCGCTCGAGGTCGCCGGCCGCCAGGCCGTCGGCCGCATCCTTGAGAGCGCGCAGTGGCCGGTGCACCAGGCGCTCGAGCAAGTGCCGCCCGAACAGGAACACCACGACCACATCGGCAGTGATCAGGAGCATGAGGGCCAGTGCCGCGATGCCCGGTGGCAACAGTGGCGCCACCAGCGCGGTCACCACGGCAAGCGACAGCGCCGCGGCCACCAGAAGCGCGAAGTTGACGAGCAACTCCCGACGCAGCGTCGCCTTCGCCACGGCGCCCCCGCCGGGCGAGCAGGGAGGAGAAGCAACCGAAGACGACGCCCGGGAAATCACGGCCTCAAGATGGCGAACAAAACGGGCGACAGGAAACCCTGTCGCCCTGACGCCAGCTACTCGCGGGCCGGCTCAGTTGCAGTCCGGTACGCCGTCCTGCGTGGCGGGCGCCACCGGAGTCGCACCCGGTCCATAGTAGATGGCGCACGTCTTGGCGGTGGCGTTGTGCCACGCGGTGGCTGACCACCCGGACGCCGTCCCGGTCACGATCGTCAGCGTCACGCCGGAGGACTCGTTCACGTTCAGCGCCCCCAGGGAACTGGCGTACGTGAGGTTGTCCGCCAGATAGCTCTCCTGCGCGCTCACCAGGTTGCGAAGGTCCGACTTCATCGAGGCGATGTACGCCTTTTCCTTCGTGTTGGCGAACTTGGGGATCGCGATCGCCGCGAGAATGCCGATGATCACCACCACGATCAGCAGCTCGATGAGGGTGAAGCCCCCGACGCGAGAACACGAACGGCGGGCCACGGTGGACCCGCCGTTCGTTCCCTGCAAGTCGTCCTGCATGCGCTACATCAGTTGCACTTCGG
>CAZVKD010000038.1:0-14247 GCA_964627675.1 uncultured Gemmatimonadaceae bacterium | reverse complement strand
GCGCGCCACGGCACAAGTGGACCTGCCCAATCCCGACGCGCTGATTCAGGTGTCGGTCGTGGCGACCCGGAGCGCGAAACAGGTGATCGCACCCCCTGACCTCGCGGCGCCCGCGCTCCCGTACTCCTGGGGGATCAAAGTCGGCAACACCCTGTTCATCTCTGGAGCCACGAGCCGCAGCCCGTCGAACTACGAGCCGGTGCCGGGAGACGTGCCCACGCAGACGCGGCGCGTGTTGGGCAACATCGGCCTCGTGCTCAAGGCGGCGGGCATGGACTACCGGGACCTGACGAGCTGCCGCGTCTACCTGGCGGACCCCCGACGGTTCGGCTCCATGAATCAGGCGTATGCGGAGTTGGTCCCAGCCGAGGATCCGCCGGCGCGCGCAACCGTGCGGGCCGGACTGATGAACCCCGCGTTCGACGTCGAGATCCAGTGCGTGGCCGAGTCCTCGCCCAACCGCAAGGTCGTGATCGGCGAAGGACAACAGCGCTCCCGGTCACCGCTGTCGCCGGCCATCAGTACCGGGAACCGGCTCTACCTGTCCGGGATGCTGCACGCCGGGTCGGATGTCGCGGCGCAGACGAGAAGCACGCTCGACAACCTGCTCGCGACGCTGCGGGCGGCCGACATGGACTTCACCAACGTCGTGGACACCTGGGTGTACGTCACCGACATCCGCCAGTGGGACGCGATCAGGCAGGTCCTGGATCAAGTCCTGCCCGCCGCCCGGCCCGATCCCACGGTGATCGGCACGCCGCTGATGGGAAGCGGCTTCCTGGTGGAGATTCAGATGGTGGCGGAGCGGTGACGTCACCTACCTCAGCTCCCGGATCTTGATATTACGATACGCCACCCAATCCCCGTGATCCTGGAGCGCGACGTGTCCCCGTCGCGCCCGGCCGAAGTTCGGCCACTGGGCGAACTTGCTGTTCCTGACGCGGGCCTCCCAGTCAGGGCTCCATAACTCGTACTCCACGGTTCTCGTACCGTTGAGCCAGTATTCCACGTGGCTGCCGTTCACCACGATCCGCACCCGGTTCCATTCACCCGCGGGCCGCACCACGCCGGCCGGCGACGGGTAGAGCCCGTAGTCCGCCCCCGCCGCCGTGAGACGCGACTGCCCGTCCGCGTGTCCCGCGTCGTCCAGCACCTGCATCTCGGGGCCGCTCTTGTAGCTCTCCTCGTATTCCTCCGTGACGCGATACATGATCCCGCTGTTGCCTCCCGGGGCGACGTTCCATTCGAGCGCCAACTCGAAGTCGCCGAACTGATCCACGGTGACGATGTCGCCGCCCCCGCCCACACGGGTCAGCGCGCCATCCACGACCGTCCACCCCGCGGGCACGGAGGGCATGCGGTAGCCCCGCCAGCCGCCCGTGGTCCGACCGTCGAAGAGGAGCCGCCAACCGGCCGCGCGCTCGGACTCGGTGAGCCTGTTGGGCTCCCCTTGCGAAACGGCCGCCGCCGGCAAGCCGCCACCCGCCGCCGCTATGACGCCGGCCCACGCCAGGCCTCGAAACGCCATCCTGTCTAAGACCATGGCTCGTCCGTTCCCCGTGGTTCGTCGAAAACGGTACGTTACCTGTCCCGCTCTGGCCAGCCACCTCGATGCCCGACTACTTTCGTTCCGTGAGCACCCTGACGTTGTACCACCGCACGTCGATCGGCGAAGCCCGTCAGATCGTCCGGGATGGCTTCCGGGACCAGAAGTGGGGGTTTTCCCTTGACGACAGCATCACCGAACGTCGGGTCAAGGCCCTCGGCGTCTGGCTCACGAACCGCGAGCCCCAGGATGACGAAGGCCCTCCGGGTGACGCCACGCTCGAGGTGATCCTCCAAGCGGACGAGACCTCTCTGCAACCCTTCGAGTTGGAAGGCATCCTGCCCGACGCCCGACTCTGGGTCGTGCCGGCCAGTATTCTCAATCCACGCAGCAAGGTGCGCATCCTGCGCGTGGACCCGCGGTCGTCCGGGTGGTTCGACCGGCGGGAATTCCAGGAGTAGCCGCCAGCGATTGGCCGTGGCCGGCCGGCGTCGCCCATTGTCGGTCACGATTGGCGAGCGCCGACTGATGGGTGATGGTGGGGTCCCGATGGCCGGGCCCGATTGCGGATCGCCTGAGGCTATCCGTCCGTTCGCGGCGCCCGTTTCGCTTCCCGCACCATCCGCTCCACCTCTGCCAGCGTCGCGCGGGCGTCAATCACGCGACCATCCACGATCGTGTACGTGAGGCCGTTCCTCCGAACCGTCTTCCCGTCCGCGCCCACCCGCTCGACACCCGTGCCGTACAACACCTTGAAATCCTCGAGCGGGTTCATGTCGAGCACCAGCAAGTCGGCGTCGTAACCCGGGCGGATCACCCCGGTTTTGTCCAGCCCGAGAGCCCGCGCGCTCTCCTGCGTAGCCGAGCGTACGACTTCGAGGGGCTGGAACCCCGCGCGCTGCAGCAACTCGAGTTCCCGGATCGTCCCGAACCCGTACAAATGGTATGACGTGCCGGCATCCGACCCCACGGCCACGTGGCCGCCCCGGTTCTTGAACTCGTTCACCCACGGAAGCCACCGGAGGAACATCCGGCTCCACGCCGCTTCATCCGCGCTGGTCCACTCGAAGTAGAATGAACCGTGGATTTCCTCGCTCGGCACCCACTGGGCCATGAGGCCGGGCATGGTGTAACGCTCCAGCCAGGGCAGCGTCTTGGCTCGCGAGAGATCCGTCTGGTCCTCGTAAACCGAAAACGTGGGCACCATGGTGAACCGGCCGTTCTTGCTCAACGCGAGCAGGGTGTCGAGCACGGGCCCGTACAACCTGTCCAGCTCGGCCTCGTCCCACACCCGCCCCGTCGCGCGGAAGCGGGCCAACTCGTTCCCGTAGTTGTAGTCGGCTGCCAGTTGCTGCACCGTCTTCTCGGTGAACGTCGCCTCGGCGTAGCCGTAGTGGTGCTCGATGGTGGTCACGCCGGCGGCCGCGACCCGCACCGCGTTCATGGGATACACGCCGTCCTGCCCGATGTGCACGGCCACGCCCATGCCGAGTTTCGCAGCTTCGTCCGCCAGCGCGGCCAGCACGTCCGGCAAGAGACCCGGCTTGCCGCTCACCTTGACCCCGTCGCGGCCCAGCTGTTTCCACTCGCGCACGATCTCACGCGCTCCCTCCGGCGTCCAAAACCGGCGATCCGCGCCGCCCCAGAACGGGTAGGCCAGCACGCGGGGGGCGAGCACCTGCTTGCCGGCGCGCTGGTCCGCGGCGATCTGGATGGCCGGGTCGTCCGGGCCGCCCGCAAACACCTTCACCGTCGTGATCCCGTGCGCCAACCACAGCTTGAGGATGTAGTCCGGGGGGAAATCCCGGGCGCGGCCGAGGTGGGTGTGCGCGTCAATGATCCCCGGCATGACCCACATTCCATCGGCCTCGATCATCTGGGCGGCGGTCACGCGCTGCCGCCCGCCGGCAAGATCGAGCGGCGTCACCCGGCGGATTTCCGAGATGGTCCCCCGCTCCACCACGATATCCACGGGTCCCACCGGCGGCGAACCCGTACCGTCAATCAGCGTCGCGCCGCGAATCACCAGCCGATCATACGGTCCGCCTGCGGGAGAAGGCCCCTGGGCCTGGAGCCCTGCAGCGACCAGCAGGCACGCGAGGCCGACCACACCTTGCCTGCGCATGGCAGACCTCCCTGGTTGGAGCTTCCGTCGGAGGGGGATCACATGACCTCGCCCGCGGTGAGTCGCTTCACCAGCCGATAACAGAACTCCAGGCCCTCGAAGAACCACTCATGGCAAATCCGTTCATCCCGGCCGTGGGCCCGCACGTCGGCCTCATCCCCGAATACGCCCGACACGCCGTACACTGGAATCCCCGCCTGCCGGAGATACAGGCCGTCCGTGGCTCCCGTGCTCATCGTGGGAATCACCGGCACGCCCGGCCACATGTCGCCGGTGATGTCCTCGATGCCCCGCAGGATCTCGGGCGCGAGCGGCGACGGGGGACTGGGCTTGGCGGGCGCGAGCGGCGCCACGCTGACACCCGGATCGTTCACCACGCGGCGCAACGTGACGAGCACGTCCTCCGGCGACTCGTCGGGCAGCATGCGGCAGTTGACCACCGCGCGCGCGCGCTGCGGCAGGGCGTTCTCCGCGTGGCCGCCCTCGAGCATCGTGGCCACGCACGTGGTTCGCATGCGCGAGTTGTACGCCGGATTGGCCGAGAGTCGCTCCACGGCGGCCGGGTCCGGCGGGGTGCGGAGCAGCCCCCGCATGGCGGCGGCCACCTCCGGCGTCTCGATCGCCGCCGTGCGCTCGAAAAACGCCCGGCTCACCTCGTTCAGCCTCACCGGAAAGCGATAGTCCGCGATGCGGGCGAGCGCCGCCGTGAGTTGATAGATCGCGTTGTCGGCCCGCGGCAGCGAGCTGTGCCCGCCTTTGTTCGTCGCCTCGAGCCGAAAACTCTGGTACACCTTCTCGCTGGCCTGGACGTTGTTGGAAAGTCGCCGCCCGTCCTTGATCACGCCGCCGCCGCCTTCGTTCAGCGCGAACGCGGCATCAATGAGGTCGCGGCGATATTGCAGCAGCCACTCGACCCCGTTATGATCGCCGCCCTCCTCGTCCGCCGTGAGTGCCACGACGATGTCCCGATCCGGCGCGTACCCCTCCTGCCGCAAGCGAATGAGGTTGGCCACCCAAATAGCCGCCTCGTCCTTGTCATCCGTGGTCCCGCGCCCGTAAAACCATCCGTCCCGATCCGTGAACGTGAACGGGTCGAGCGTCCAGTCCGCGGGATTGGCCTCCACCACGTCCAGGTGCGCCAGCAGGAGCACCGGCTTCTTGCCCGTGGCTCGGCCGCGGTAGCGTGCTACCAGGTTCATTTTTTC
The DNA here is from genome assembly GCA_964627675.1 of uncultured Gemmatimonadaceae bacterium. Lineage (GTDB taxonomy): Bacteria > Gemmatimonadota > Gemmatimonadetes > Gemmatimonadales > GWC2-71-9 > JACQHC01. The sequence continues at coordinate 9,371 of CAZVKD010000038.1, read as the reverse complement.
GGGCGCCGGTCCGACCAGATGGAGGTCTGTGTCGGGGAAGCCCGCTGCCCGCAGGCGCGCGGCCATGGCCTCCGCGGCGCGCGTGCTGCCTCCGGCCGGGGCGGTGTTGATCTCGATCAGTTCCTTGAAGATCTCGCGCGCCAGCGATTCGACACGCTCAGGACCTCGGTGGCGCGCCGGAGTTTGCGCCGACGAAGCCGGAGGGACGGCAACGCCGGAGGTGGCGGTCAGGGCAGTCACAACGTACCTCGCGAACGTCAGGGAGCGCATACAGTGCCTCGGAAGACTCGACCTAGAAGTTTGGCGACCCGCGGCGACCCGGGCCAGCGCCGGGCGGTGGCGTCCGGTTGGCGCGACCGATAAGGTAGGACCCGCGGCCGGCTACGGACAGCGAGCCGGGTCCGCCCGCGGCGCCGCGAGGTCCGGGCGCCAACACCGCTCTTCCTCCGGGATGCGCACATGGCGTGGTCAGTCAAGAAACTGGAAGCCTCCCTTCTCGCCGACGCGAGTCTCGCCGACGGCTGGCGACTCATCGAACGATTCGCCACCCTCAACCGCGAGTCCGGCAGCCCCGACGAGCACGCCGCCGCCGACTACATCGCCGAACAGCTTCGGCGACTCGGCGTGCCGTACGAGATGCACGAGCCCGAACTTTACCTGTCGCTTCCACGCGCCGCGTCCGTCACCCTGGGCCGGGAGGGCGACGTGCTTCACGGGAAGCCGCCTGCCTTCGCCGCCACCAGCCCGGACGGCGGGATCACCGCGCCGGCGGTGCACGTCCCGGCGGCCAGGATGAAGGACGTGACGGACATCTTCGCCGACCGTCGGGCGGCGGCGGATGTGCGCGGTCAGATCGTTGTGTCCGAGGGCTACGCCATGCCCGCCGCCGTGCAGCGCTTCGAGCGCGCCGGAGCGCTGGCCCAGGTCTACATCAACCCCGGGACGCGAGTGCACTGGGGGATCTGCACGCCTATCTGGGGAACCCCCGCCGAAGGGGACCTGGATCGCAAGCCCAAGACACCGGTCGCCGCGATCAGCCGGCCCGACGGCGAGCGCCTCCTCGAGTACCTACGGACCGGCGGCGTCGTGACCGTGCGAACCGCGCTGGAGGAAGGGTGGTACCGGTGCAAGCTTCCCGTGGCCATGATCGCCGGGAAGTCGAAGGACTTCCTCCTGGTGCACGGCCACTACGACAGCTGGGACGTTGGGATCGGCGACAACGCGGTGGGCGATGCCGCGCTGCTCGAGATCGCGCGCATCCTTCACCGGCACCGCGCCGGGCTCAGACGCTCGGTTCGCGTGGCCTGGTGGCCCGGCCATTCCATGGGCCGCTACGCGGGGTCCACCTGGTACGCGGACCACTTCGCCCTGGAGCTCCGCCAGCACTGCGTCGCAGCCGTCAACATTGACTCGCCCGGCTGCTGCGGCGCCACCGCCTATGAGGAAGTCATGTGGATGGCCGAAGCCGACGCCTTGTGTCGCGGCTCGATCCGCGACGCCACCGGGGTCGAGCCACGCCGGCTCCGCCCCATTCGCGCGGGCGACTACTCGTTCAATCAAATCGGCCTCACCTCGTTCTTCATGCTGCTGTCCAACATCCCCCAGGCGGATCGGGACAAGCTGGGCTTCTATCCGGTGGGCGGGTGCGGCGGCAACATCGCCTGGCACACCGAAGACGATCTGCTCCCCGTGGCCGATCGCGACAACCTGCTGCGCGACCTCAAGGTGTATCTCACGGCTTTCGCGCGGCTGCTGAATGCGGCGATCCTGCCGTTCGATCACCGCCTCGCGGTGCGCGAGTTGGCCGCCGCGGTAGAGGAATACAAGCGGGCGGCGGGAGACGTGGTTGACCTTTCGCCGGTGGAGACCGAGCTCGGCACCCTGGCGAATGCGCTCGAGCGGTTCTACCGGTCAGCGAAGCCGGGAGCGGCCCCACCTCGCCTGGCCAGGGTCAACCACACCGTGACCGAGCTGTCACGGTTGCTGGTGCCGCTCAACTACGCGGCCGGTGAACGGTTCGCGCACGACCCCGCCCTCCCGCTTGGCACCATCCCGCGGCTCGCCGGCATCGGCCGCCTCCAGGACTGTCCCGCGAACCTTCGTCGCTTCCTCGTCGCAGGCATCCGGCGCGAGATCAATACGGTGGCAAACACGCTCCACGAGGCCGCCCGCCTCGTGACCCCGCGAGCGTGAGCGTGCTCGCGGGCGGCGCGCTGCTTTTGGCACTCGCGGTTCAGCAGGAGCACCGCGGTGTGCTGCGGGAAGCAACCATTCGCGTCGCGGTCGAGGATACCCAGGCCATCGTGCAGGCGCGTTACACCGTGGTCGGGGCGTCCGCCCTGGACCTGTTGGCGCTCCGACTCGCGGGTCAAGGGGTCGAGGTGCTCGAGGCCGCCGTCGGCCTGCGGCCGATCGCCCTCGAAGCCCGTCGCACCTCGCAGGTGCTGCGGGTCTATCGCCCCCCGGACAGTGCGTCCATTCGCGTGCTGTACCGGGTGAGAGGTCGTTTGGCGCGGATACCCATGTTCGTGCCCACAGCGCCCTCCACGCCACCCACGGGCGGGATTCAGATACTCGTGAGCGGGGTCTCGGCCGAGAGGCGCTCCTCCAGAACTCTCCCCCGGTTCGTGCCGCGATCCGATGGTGCGTTGGTCGCTGACCCGGAGCACCTGCCGGCGATGCTTGCGCTCGTGCGAGACGGCTCTGAACTCTCCATTCCCGCGTGGTCCGACTGGACGATCATCGCCGTCACGATCGGTGGCACGGCCCTCTGGATGCTGCGCCTCGGGCGAGCACGCCGGGCCTGGGCGGAAACCGGTTAGCGTGGGCGTCACGTTCCTCCTGGTCGCGGCGATCTACTTCACCGCGATCGCCGCCATCTCGACCTGGGGCTACTTCCGCACCAAGACCGAGGTGGATTTCATCGCCGCCGGCCGCAGCATCGGCCCCATCGTGGGCGGCGCCGTCCTCACGGCCACGCAGATCAGCGCGGGCACGTTCGTTGGCACCGTGGGCCGGCATTATCTCGCCGGGGTGTCCTGGTGGTACATCTGGTTCGGCGTCTGGGCCGGCTGGCTGGTGTCGGCGTTCTTCGTGGCACCCAAGCTCCGCCGGTTCGGCGCGCTCACCGTACCGGATTATGTCCGCACCCGCTTCGGGAGCGAGGCGGCGGGAGCGCTCGCCGGCGCCCTCATCGTCATCTCCTACACGATCTACCTTGTCGCCCAGTATCAGGCGGCCGGTGAAGTGGCACTCACCGTTTTCGGCATGCGCCCGCTCACCGCGATGCTGATCCTCGTGGCCAGCACCGCGTTTTACACCTTGCTCGGCGGCGTGCGCAGCAGTTCGTACATTGACTTCCTCCAGACGCTCATCATGGTGGCGGCGCTGCTCCTTTCGGTCCCGGTGCTCATGCATTATGTGGGCGGCGTTGCCCCGGCGCGTGCAGCCCTCGAGGCCATTGACCCGCGCGTGTTGGGAGGATTCTACGGCGCACGTGAACTCATCGCCGTGGGGGTGAGTTTCGGATTCTCGATCTGTGCCGCGCCCTACGAGATGACCCGGTTCTTCTCGATGCGGGACGAGCGGACGGCTCGCCAGGCCATCTACGTCGCGATTGGGTTCCAGGTGGTCATCGGCCTCTGCGTGCTGGCCATCGGGATGCTGATGCGAGTCCTGTTCCCCAACCTTTCGTCCCCGGATCTTGCCAGCGCGGTCATGGCCTTCGAGGTCCTGCCCCCGATGCTGGGCGCCCTCCTGCTCATCGCCATGCTGAGCGCGATCATGTCCACGGTGAACTCCATCCTGCTGGTGGTCGGAGCCGGGGTGGCCCACGACCTGTACGGCAAGCTGCTCCGCCCAGCCGCCTCGCAGGCGCACCTGGTCCTGGTGAACCGCGCGGCCATGCTGTTGCTCGCCCTGGTCCCCATCTGGTTCGCCCTCCAGAAGTATGGAGACGTCCAGGCGGTCGTCGTGGAACAGGCCAAGTTCGTGGCAAGCTTCTTCTTTGTGCCGGTGGTGGTCGGGCTCAATTGGCGGCGGGGCACGGCGGCCGGCGCCATCGCCGCAATGCTGGGCGGGTTCCTCGCGTGCCTAGTGTGGGAGTTCACCGGGCAGCGTACCTTTGCGCGGCACGGCATTGACGCGGTGGAGATCGGGATCGTCACCAGCGCGGTGCTGTTCGTCGTCGTCTCCCGTTGGAGCAGACCCGTCCCGCCGGAAAACGTCAAGGTGTTCTTCCCATGACCAAACGAGAACTTCCCAGAGCGACGCCGGCCGTTGCGTTTGTCCTGTCGTTCGTCGGCGTCACCAGCCTCGCCGGCCAGCAGCGAGAGCAGCGCGGCGACCGCTTCGCTTCGGTCCGCCTGGCCATCCAACAGGTGATGGACTCGACTGGCGTTCCCGCCGTGGCCGTGGCGGTCGCACGGCATGGACGCTTCATCTGGGAGGAGGGGTTCGGCTGGGCCGACCGCGAGCGGCGCATTCCGGCCACGGAACACACCATGTTCTCCCTGGCCTCCATCTCCAAGCCGATCACGGCCACGGGGCTCATGCGCCTGGTGGAAGCGGGTCTGGTGGAGCTGGATGCGCCGGCCAACCGCTACCTGGGGCCGGGCAGGCTCACCGGGCTCGCCGGCGATGCCGACGGCGCCACCGTGCGTCGCATCCTGAGCCACACCGCCGGCTTGCCCCTGCACTATCGCTTCTACTACGCCGATCGGGATTACCGGGAGCCGACGATGGACCAGACCATCGCCCGCTACGGAATCCTGGTGTATCCACCCGGGACGGTGTACGAGTACTCCAACCTGGGCTACGGCATCATTGATCACATCATCGAGCGGGCATCGGGCCTGAGCTACCCGGACTACATGCGAACGCGGGTGTTTGCACCCCTCGGCCTCACGCGAATGTCGGTACACGTCGGCCCCGGGCTCGAGCCGTACGTGGCGCAGCGCTACGACTCACAGCTCCGGCCGATTCCGTACTACGACTTCGACCATGACGGCGGCTCCGCCGTCTACGCCAGCGCCCACGACCTGGTGCGGTTCGGCATGTTCCACCTGAAGGAGCGTCTCAGCGACCAGCAGCGAATCATTTCCGATTCCACGATCGCCCTGATGCAGCAAAGTCAGACGCCGGCGTCGTCCGGCGTGCGGTACGGCCTGGGCTGGCGGAGCGTGGACGAGTTCGGCTGGACCCGAGTGACCCACACCGGCGGCATGCCCGGCGTCGCCACCATCCTGGCGCTGTATCCGAGCGAGCGCACGGCAGCCGTGGTGCTGGCGAACAAGGGGGCCACGCCGGTCGAGCGAATTCTTCAGGAGATCCTGAGCGTGGTCTTTCCGCCGCGCTACGCCGACTCGCTCCGCTCTCGCCGGGCCCGACTCCCGAGATCCGCCTCGCCACCGGCGCTTGCGCTGTCCCCCGAATGGCTCGGTGAATGGAGCGGCACGCTCCGCACGTGGACCCGCACGCTGCCGTTCAGGCTCGCCGTTCAGCCCGACGGCGACATACACGTGAGGCTGGGCAATCAGCTCCCAGCGTTACTCGCCGACGCGCGGTTTTCAGATGGGCTGCTCGTCGGCCGGTTCGCCGGTAGCATCCCGACGCCGGATGCCGAGCGTCATCCGCACTCGATCCTGCTCCAGCTCCGGTGGTTCGATGGGACGCTCAAGGGTCAGGCCACGGCCCAGACGACCGATGAGCCCGTGTACTTCGCCCTGACGTCGTACGTAGAACTGAGGAAATGATCTCCAGTCAGAGCCTCATCGGGAACCGGTCCAGTCGCGGGGGCGCCGGGCGGAGTCCCCCTGCAAAACGGCGCCCCTCGAACCGCCGAGGGGCGCCGCAGCGCTCAGCTGATACCGCGGGTGGTTAGAGCTTGACCACGTTCTGCGCCGCCGGGCCCTTCTGGCCCTGCACGACCTCGAACTCGACGCGATCGCCCTCGGACAGCGACTTGAAGCCGTTGCCCTGGATGGCGGTGTGATGCACGAAGCAGTCCTTGCCGCCGTCCTGGGGCGTGATGAAGCCGAACCCCTTCGCGTCGTTGAACCACTTCACGGTACCGGTGATGCGTGCCATCTGTCGAAACTCCTGACTAATAATGTTCCCGGCGGCGTGCGTTCTTCGCCTTTCGGCGAGCCGCAGCCTTGTCCTTCCGCCGCCGTTGAGCGCTTGGGCTCTCGAAGTACCGCTTCTTCTTCATGTCCTGAAACAGGCCGGCCTTGGTCATGCTGCGGCGGAACTTCTTCAGGACATAGTCCAGTCGGTCGTTCTCGCCCACGAACACTTCCACGGTCGCTCCTCTTCCCGGGACACTACCTCCAGAAAACACGAACGGACCTGAGGCGATTGCCCAGGTCCTTGTCAGAGTCTCTGGTGTGTAGCACACGGCACCGCGCCGTGGCCCTTTCGCTCGCTGCGAACGATCGGCTCGCGCGCTCCGAATGTCAAGCCCCTAGCCCTCACCCGCTCCCGCCAAGACCCGCCGAACGCCGCGCCCCAGCGCCGGCGGCAGTATGACGCTGCCGGCGGCCAGGACCCAGAGGGCGATGGCCACGGGGCTGGAGAACAGCACCAGCCAATCCCCCCCGGACAACGCGAGCGAACGCCGCATGTTGGTCTCCGCAAGCGGCCCGAGCACCAACCCCAGAATGAGAGGCGCCAGGGGGAAGCCCAGCTTGCGCATGGCATAGCCGAGGAGTCCGAATCCCGTCATCAAAACCAGATCCAGCACGCTCGCGTTGACCGCAAACACCGCCACGAACGACAACGCCGCGACGCCGGGAAACAGGGACCAGCGCGGGAGCTTCAGGGCCGCTGCGAACACGCCCACCAGTGGAAGATTGAGCATCAGGAGTACGAGATTCCCGATATACATCGAAGCCGCAAGACCCCAGAACACCTCGGGGTTCCGCTCAATGAGTAGCGGTCCCGGTTTCACGTTGAGACCCAGTAACGCACCAAGCAGCACCGCCGTGGTGCCGCTCCCGGGAATGCCCAGCGTGAGGAGCGGAATCATGGCGCCTGTGGCCGCGGCGTTGTTCGCGGCTTCCGGCGCCGCCACGCCACGGATGTCACCCGTACCGAACCTGCCCTCCCGGTCCACCAGCCTCTGCTCGCTGGTGTAGGCCAGGAAGCTCGCCACGGTGCCGCCCGCGCCGGGCAGCACCCCGATCAGGAATCCGATGACGCTGCCGCGCAGCATGCTCCAGCGCGCCACGATCGCCTCCCGCACGCCGTGCGTGACTCGGCCGACGCCCGCCACGGCCGCGCCGGCGCCCGCCGACTCGAGCATCCGGAACACCTCGCTCACGGCGAACAGCCCGATCGTCACCACCACGAAGTCCATCCCGTCCAGCAGCTTGAGCTGGCCGAACGTATAGCGGGGGACGGCGCTGAACGGATCGAGGCCCACCGTGGCCAGCAGGAGGCCGAGCCCGGTGGACACGACCGCCTTGCGTGGCGCCTTCCCCGCCAGACCGGAAAGCGCGGCGAACGCGAACACCATGAGGGCGACGTACTCGGCCGGCCCGAAGCGAATCGCCCAGCGCGCCAGCAGCGGGCCCAGCAGGATCAGTCCGAAGATGGACAGCGTTCCCCCCACGAACGACGCGATCGCCGCCGTGGCCAGCGCCGCGCTCGCTCGCCCCGCGCGGGTCATGGCGTACCCGTCGAAGGCCGTCGGTACCGACGACGCCGTCCCCGGTAGGTTCAGCAAGATGGTGCTGATGGAGTTGCCGTACTGCGATCCGTAATAGATCGCGGCCAGGAGGATCAGGGCGGACTGCGGCGGCAGGCGCAGCGCGAACGTGATGGGAACCAGAACGGCGATCGCGTTGATCGGCCCGATACCCGGCAACATCCCCACGACGGTCCCCACGAAGACGCCGCCGAACGCGAGCGCCAGGTTCAGCGGCAGCAACGCCACGCGGAAACCGTCGAGCAGCGAACCAACCGCGTCCATCAGGCCGGCCACCCTGAGCGCAGCGAGCCCTCGGGGAGCGGCACACCGAGCGCCCACCCGAACAGCGCGTAGAGCGTGGCGGCGATCGCCACGCCTGCGACGAGGCATTGCCCGATCTTCCCGCCGAACGCCCGTGCCAGCACGGCGCCCTCGAGTGCCGTGGCCAGGACAAACCCGAGGGGGGACAGCAGCCAGGCGTAGGCCAGAAAACTGAGGCCAGCCACCGCGGCGCGGACCCGCCCCGCCCGATCGGGCCAGTCAGGGTCCGCTTCGGGCTTGAGCACCACCAGCAGCCCCCCGCCTCCGAGCAGCGCGGCCGCAAACAGGGGCAGCGCCTTGGGGCCCAGGGGATCCGAGAGGAATTCCACCGTGAATGCCCGGGTCTCCACGGCGATCGCGAGCGAGGCAAGAACGGCCGCCAGCCCGGCGATCCGATCGGACCTCCCTGTCACCTGATCAATCCGATCTCCCGGGACATGGCGCGGAACGCCGCGACCTGCCGCGCGACCTCGATGCGAAACTCGTCACCGGCCACGAAATAGGGCTCCAGCCCGTGGCGTTGCCGCGCCTGCGCCCAGCCCGGTGACCGGGCGACGCGGGCGAGGGCATCCACCCACCGCGCGTACGCGGCGTCGGACACCCCGCCCGGCACGTAGAAGCCGCGCCAGGTGATCCAGTCGAGTGGCATGCCCTGCTCACGCGCTGTGGGTACCCCCGCCAGCAGCCCGGTCAGACGCTCGGGCGCGAGGACGGCGAGCACCCGCACGGTCCCGGCCTCGAGGTGGGCCTCGACCTCAGAGGCGTCGCCGCTGAACAGTTGGATGAATCCACCGAGCAGGGCGGTGAGCGCTTCACCGCCGCCGTCGAACGGCACGTAGCGAATCCGCCGCGGGTCCAGCCCGGCGCGCTGCGCCAACAGCAGGATCTTCATGTGATCCTGCCCCGCCACCGCGCTGCCGCCGCCGCTGACCACGGTCGCGGGATCGCCGCGCCACGCCGCAACAACGTCCGCGAGCGTTTGGAACCGCGCGTCTCGCGCCACGGCAAGCACGCCGTATTCGGCGCCGAGCGCGCCCACCCACCGAACGTCGCGCTCGGAGAAGCGGCCGTATTGTCGCTGCGCCAGACGCAACGCCGTGGACGGGCTCGCCGCGACGATCAGGGCCGAGTCCCTCGCGCGCAGCGTGACGGTGTGCGCGAAGGCAACGCCCCCGCCAGCACCTGGCATGTTCGTGACCCGGACCGTCCCCGGAGACAGGCGCAACTGGTCGAGAGCCGCACCCACGGCGCGGCACGTGAGGTCCCATCCCCCCCCTGGATTGGCGGGCGCAATGCACTCCCAACCCCGACCGGCTGGCCCGCCGCATCACCATGGTCCTGCCCGTCCGCCACAACCCGA